>DATJPW010000337.1:0-5240 GCA_035506215.1 Desulfomonilaceae bacterium | reverse complement strand
AGCCGCGCGGCAGTTGAATTCAGAGAGGAAAATTTTCGCATAAATCAAGAGAGATATAAAGAACAGGTGGCGACATACACAGAGGTATTGGACGCGCAAAGGCTATTGGCCCAGGCTCAAGGCGATTATTACACTGCGCTCATAGGATACAAAATTAACCGGGCTGTCCTGGAACGCAGAATGGGCATACTCCGGTAGATTAAAGAGACTGCGAGGCTGAAGGATGAAAGCAAAGTTCGGGACCTTAATCATGGTTGTTGTTTTGTTCCTGTCACTCGTACCCATGATTGGCGCGCAACAACAATCGGTGCAGACAATACAACAAGCAGCGTCAAGCGCTGCGGCAAAAGCGGTGAGCACCCCGTCTACCGGCAGGCCGAGCGCCATTCAAATAAGACAGAACATTTTAGCTCAGAAAGCGGCTACTCTTCAGAGCCAACTGCAGGAGATACAGCGATGTATCCTGAATGCCTCGCAAAGTCAAACCCTTTACGACCCCTCAGGCAACATCAATATAGTCCCTCAGAATGACCTGACCAACTGTACCCGCAGGCTGAAAGACCTTCAAAGGCAGCAGGACAGCCTGAATCGAGAACTTTCCGCTCTCAGTATGGATGCACAACCGGTGGCGGCTGCTGCTGAGCGGCTTGCTCGGCAGGCTGCCCTTAAGCAGAAAATACAGGCCGTGACCGGCAGCGTATCTGGAGCCCCCTCAAAATACCAAAGGTAAGTTAAGTAAGGAATCCTGCAAAGGATAAGGAATTTTTGTCCTTGCTGTGCCTTCACGCCTCACTAGTCTCGCGCGTGTGAGCTATGCTGGAGCGGCAGTGACCGTATGTAGCTACCGCAAGTGGGAATTTTGAGGTATAAAATTGGAGTGTTCATCGTCAGGCAAAATGGGGACCAATCTCGATGGACTGCGCCTCACGTGAAGTCATTGTCAAAGGAAAGCCTGTGAGCCTTACCCCGAACGAGTTCGAGCTGCTCAAGGCACTGATGGCACGTCCAAATCGCGTATTCACTCGGGGCGAACTTCTGAATCTTGTTCAAGGGTATAGTTTCGACGGATATGAACGGACCATCGATTCACACATCAAGAATTTGCGCAAGAAGATGGCGGAAAATTTCGCAGGACAAGAGATCATAAGCACAGTACACGGAGTTGGTTACAAACTCGGAGTCGCCGCCCACACTTCCGAGGAAGATGGCTGATGAAGCCCGAAATCTCAGAAAGCGGACTACGAGGGCGGAACCCCTTTTCTTTCGTCACCCCGTCGCAAAATGAAGTCCATCCCGCGGAACGCGAGATTTCCCTTGGTCCCATTCAGAAAATTCCCATAAGAAGGTCTTCAAATCCGCCGAGCTGCAATATATGCCAGCCAGGAAGGAGATGGTATTAGGATTATGGCAACCGATATACAGAACTCCCCACAGGAAACGGGAAAATCCTTCGAGGTGGGTCTCTTTCGTCCTACAGACGCAGAGGGTGTCGCTCGACTTTTCAGATCAGTGCACGGGGAAGATTATCCGATCAAGATCTTCTACGACCCCGAGAAACTCGCCAGAGCCAATGAGCAAGGAGATTACTACAGCGTCGTCGCGAGGTCGAAGGCCGACGAAATCATAGGTATTCACAACCTGTTTCGCTCAGCCCCCAGTCGAGACGTGTATGAATGGGGAGTAGGACTGGTTCTGAAGGATTGGCGCGGTATGAAGGTGTCGGGCGCGATTGTGAGTCACATGTTGGAGAAGGTGATTCCGGAACGTGGCATGCACACTATTTTTGGTGAGCCCGTCACTTTCCATGTTCACATGCAGAAGGAAGGCGAAACATACGGGTTCGAGACAACTGCCCTGGAAGTAGGACTAATGCCTGGAGAAGCATATTCCGGGGAGGGCGTCACAGCGGGTCGAATAAGTACGCTGCTATTTTTCCGCTGTTACCGGGACATTCCACAAGCGATTTATCTCCCGGACCCATACGATGAGGCGCTTAGATTCATGTATGAAAATCTCTCTTCGGGTCGCAGTTTCCATGAGGCACGTGACCCCATTCCCGGGGGCACTGTTTCCGAATCCAATATGGATGTCTTCGACTTTGCAAAGGTAGCACGCATAGCATTTATCAAAACCGGTTCCGATTTCGCGGAACACTTGTCCGGCCTGGAATCAGAAGCGGAAGAAAAGGGTGCGATCGTCATCCAGGCGTGGCTCAAGCTTACCTCGCCGTGGGTCGGGGAGGTAGTGAAGATTCTGCGAACTAAGGGCTTCTTTTTGGGTGGAGTACTCCCGCAATGGTTCGATGATGATGGTCTTCTGATGCAGAAGGTTTTGTTCACGCCTGATTTTGAGTCGATTCAACTCTATTCAGAGCGTGCTCGACGGATCCGGGATCTTGTGAAATCTGATTGGGAGCGAACATCAACCTGTTCACCCATGTAGACAAGATTCTACGGCTTACCCCGTAGAGCTCGGCCACACAGTCGTGCGACCCTCCTAACAGCAATGGCATGATTTATTGAAGAATGTCACAGAGGTCCAACCAGAGGTGGGACTACCAACTTGGAGGGACCGCTCTTCTCCAGCCGTGATCAGTTTTCAGTATCAGTGTAATAAATTGGAGTAGAAGGGATTGATGGGTTCGCTGTTGGGACAGTGTGTTCACCACTTGAATGGACATTCGTATAAGCGCTTCTTGCAGGGACCGGATCGAGCATAGCCGGTTCATACCTATTGAAATCATAAGTAGTCCCTCGCCATTGCAGAGGTTCGCTCAACGCTGTCTTCTTCAAGATGACAAAGAAAACCCAGACCAACATCAGGTTGCCAATGATAAGGAAAACAGAGTACTTCCGAGGCACCCCCATTTGCGAACAAAACAGAGTCGAAGCGAATGTCATTGCCAAAAAACAAATGAACGGAAGAAAAAACCAAGTCTCGGGCCAGAGTTTGTACGCTTGCGGGACATATATGTACAAGGCAGAGAGCAGCGCCGGCAGGCTCACCAGAATATGTACACAAAGATACTTAATCACGATAGGCATTTCATAATTCATGGATGCGCTCAGTATCCGAGTCCAGCCGTGGATTGTCTCATTGAATCCTACATACATACGGGTCTGCATGATCCTCCGCCCGTTTGCGAAGAGTAGGCCCAGTCCCGCGGCCTTCACTCTCTTGCCTATGCCTATGTCTTCGACAGCCAGGCCTTTAACATCCCGATGACCGCCGATCTTCTCGTATACATGGCGTCTGATCATATAGAACATGCCATTGGCAGAGGCCACCGTACTGGACGGATGGTTTACAAGCGCTAATGGAAACAAAATGCATGACATGGCCACGAAGGCAGGTTGGAGCGCCTTTTCCCAGAAAGTCTTAAGCACGAACTTGGGACTAAGCGTAATCATGCCGACATTGTGGCGGATAGACGCACAGTAGCATTCACGCAGGGCTGATTTATGCAATCGGCAGTCAGCATCCAGGAAGGCCAGCCATTCTCCTGAAGCTTGCCGCACGCCCGCATCCAGAGCATGGCATTTTCCCGTCCATCCTTTGGGCAGGTCCGTCACAGAAATGATCCTGAGATCATCTCGGCCTTGGACCACTGACTCGGCTACGGCCAGAGTGTCATCATCCGACCGATCGTTCACGAAAACCAGTTCAAAATGAGGATAGTCCTGATCCAGGACTGAACGAAGGCATTCACCGATGCCGGCCTGTTCGTTATGCGCCGGCACTATGACCGAAATGAGTGGCGGGTGCGATGGAAGTCGAGATTTCTTATCAGGATCGATCTCCGGGACCATTCGTGTGGTCTGTATCACTTCCCACATTCTCATGGCCCAGAAGCAGGCCTGGAACAGAAGTACCGCTATCGCTAAAGAGAGTGCAACGTGAGTCAAATTTATTCCTTGTGAATCGTAGTGCTACCGACTTGCATAACCATAAAACGTCTAATGTTAGACTGGTTCTCGAAAGTCTTGAAGTAATCCAAAACCTATAATTGGGAAGAATCAGTAGGGTCCGGCGTCCCTGCCGGACCGAACCGGGTGATTTATATACGCAAAATGTGCAGACACGGAGGCCGGCGCCTACCAATGTTGAGAAATGGCCCTTCACAATTCGTGCTTGCTTTTGAGAATCACTATAGCACAGCCGGTTATCGAAGCGCCACACGTCGAATAAACTTGGTTCCAAAAATGAAAACGGAGGGCCGAAGCCCTCCGCTGAGGTTATCAAATGAATCAAGCCCAGTCTAGAATGAGCCCACAATCTTCATTTCCATGCCAAAGATGGCGTCAATGCTCCGGGAAGGATCGGTCCCAAAATTGTTGGCCGCTGTCTGGGTGCTCCATGCCGGCACATTCTTGGAGATACAAGCAAAGTTGAACCATTTTCCAGGTTGCCACCAGCCGAATGTCGCGTTGAGCGTCAAGCCTTCCAACAACTTCCAATCGAAGCCGGTGTCCACCTCCCACCCCAAGTTGTTGTCCGGGATCGTCGGAGCGCCGGCTACGTAACCACTGGCTATGACATTACCGGCGGGGTAGAGCGTCGCATTTGGAAAAGCCTGAGCAGAGACTTGAGCGGGTTTCAGGAAACCCCAACCATACGCATTGCCTACCCTGTCCGCCCAGAAGAAGCTCCCATACACGTTCAGGTTTGCCGCCACGGCATAGTCGAGTCTGCCCGCGTAGCAGGACGCGTCTTCAACATAGCCGTTCCCCGTATCGCCTTGGATATGGGTGCCGAGACCGTAGCAATAAACCATCAGATAGCTGTACGGTCTGTAAAGACCGGTATTGGAAAACGAGGTTGATGAGACGAGCCCGCCGGTTATGTTGTTGGTCGGTTCTACCAGTGTGCCCTGGTCGATGTTGGCAATAGCGCCGGTGGCGCTGTTCGCAAGTGCGCCTCTACGGTCATTGCCCGCGCTCCATGAATACAGGAAGGAGAGCTTGGCAGGCCCGCAAATCGTGCCCAACTCCGTCATGAACCGCCAATGCCGCTGGTGATAATCGGCCGATCCGGGGATAGCAGCCGTTGCTGCAGTCACAAAGTGGCCCAACCTGTCATCTCTGACCTGCCAATCGAGTTCCGTGTTGTAGAAGAAGCGACCGTTGAAGTACTTGGCATAGATGCCGCCGTAACAGTCGTTCCGGTCTCTGAAACGATCTATGGCCTTTGCCCCTCCCGTCAGAGCGTTCGTCCTGTCCGCGCCTCGATGGCGTCTGACC
>DATJPW010000336.1:0-5862 GCA_035506215.1 Desulfomonilaceae bacterium | reverse complement strand
GCATATCCATACATCATCGGCATGACCATATGCCTGTTCATCTTCCTGCTCATCCCGGAACTGTCCCTGTGGCTGCCAAATTACCTGATGCAGTAGGACAATCCTCGAGCCCCCACCTCGGCCGTTAGCGGCTGTGCCTTGCTTAGCGACAATAGTAGATACTGCATCCTGCCGGTCCCTTGATAAAGGGTTATAGCTCATCGGACCGGCAGGATGCCGGTATCCATAATAGTCTCGGCACCGGACGGCGAATTCATTTGTCGAATTAGGGCCTACCGCTCACTGAATTCAAAGTTTCTCCTCGCCAACATCGCCTGCCCCTGCTATATGAAATAGGTTACACTTCATTGTAGACGCGATCGCGATGCCGGTGGTCGAAATTTCCGCCAGTGAGCATGACAGACCAAGTTTGAGCAATCCGGAGGATGTTGTGTATGACCCTTTTGGACAAACCGATAGATGAAGTTTGCATCAATACGATGCGCATGTTGTCAATTGACGCCGTACAACAGGCCAAGTCCGGACATCCTGGGATGCCGTTGGGAGCGGCGCCCATGGCGTACGTGCTGTGGACCAGGTTCCTGCGACACAACCCCTCAAATTCTCTTTGGCCAAATCGGGATCGATACGTTCACTCGGCCGGACACGGCTCGGCACTTCTTTACTCGCTGCTTTACCTGACCGGACACGATTTATCGTTGGATGAAATAAAGAGATTCCGACAGTGGCAAAGCAAGACTCCAGGACATCCGGAATTGGATCGAAGCACAGGGATTGAATCCACCACAGGTCCTCTTGGACAGGGCTTCGGTATGGGCGTGGGGATGGCATTAGCTGAGCGCTATTTGGCCGCTGATTTCAATCGGCCTGGATTTCCGATCGTGGATCACTATACGTACGGTATCGTTTCGGACGGTGATCTCATGGAGGGCGTTTCTTCCGAAGCCGCTTCACTTGCAGGACATCTCCGCCTCGGAAAGCTCATTTACCTATATGACGACAATCACATCTCCATCGAAGGAGATACGGCTCTAGCCTTTACCGAAGACGTTGCCGCACGGTTCAAGGCATATGACTGGCACGTTCAGAGAGTGCCGGACGCCAACGACCTGTCTACTGTCGACGCAGCCATACGAAATGCCAGAGCCGAGACCGAACGGCCCTCACTGATCCTGGTCCGCAGCCATATAGGTTACGGCAGCCCCAAACAGGATAAGGCTTCTGCGCACGGAGAACCTTTGGGAGAAGAAGCCCTCAAAGCGACAAAAGAATTTTTAGGCTGGCCGTTGGAACCTCGTTTTTTTGTGCCTGAAAATGCGCTTTCGCATTTCCGGCAAGCTGTCGCGCAGGGACAGGAATGGGAACAACAGTGGCAGAACATGCTTTCAGACTACCGTTTGAAGTTTCCGGCAGAAGCGGAAAGATTCCACCGGCAAATGCAGGGTGAACTGCCGGCCGATTGGGACGCGGATGTCCCATCATTTAGCCCACAAGACGGCTCCATGGCGACCCGAGTCGCGTCGGGAAAGGCATTGAACGCCATCGCGAAACGTGTTCCGGCTCTTATTGGTGGTTCCGCCGATCTCGCTCCATCGACAAATACGCTTATCTCCGGGTCCGATGATCAGAGTTTCGAGAATCCAGCCGGCCGCAACATTAGATTCGGCGTGCGTGAACACGGTATGGGCACAATAGTGAACGGGATGGCGCTGCATGGCGGTGTCGTACCTTATGGTGCGACTTTTCTGATCTTTTCGGATTACATGCGGGCATCTATACGCTTGGCTGCCCTGATGGGAGTTCATTCAACGTTTATTTTCACTCATGACAGCATAGGATTGGGAGAAGACGGACCGACGCATCAACCGGTAGAGCATCTGGCTTCCTTGAGGGCAATTCCGAACCTGACCGTCATAAGACCCGCAGATGCAAACGAGACTGCCCAAGCCTGGCGCGTGGCAATGCGGCGTCCCGGGCCCGTCGCTCTGATACTGACTCGCCAGAAACTGCCGGTATTTGATCGACAGCAATACAATTCTGCAAGCGGATTGGTACAAGGAGCCTACATCCTGTCTGACGCCGATGGAAAACCCGATATACTGCTGATAGCGACCGGTTCTGAAGTGGCCTTAGCGCTTGAGACCCAGAAAAAACTTCTCTCAGAAAAGGGAATAAAATCGCGGGTTGTGTCCATGCCGTCATGGGAAATATTTTCCGAGCAGTCACGGGAATACCGAGATCGCGTGTTGCCACCCGACCTGCCGCTTCGCTTGGCGATTGAAGCGGCCTCCCCTTTGGGATGGAAACAGTGGGTGGGAGACCGGGGCGATGTTGTCTGCGTGGATCGCTTCGGTGCTTCTGCTCCGGGGGACGAGGTGATGAGTCACTACGGTTTCAATGTTGACAACGTAGTGGCCTGTGCGGAGGCGTTGACCAAAGGAACGCGCTGAAGACCCAATAAAATCATACCCTCGCTGTGGAGGATATTCAGGCGGTGATTGCTTATGCGGCGGAATTGGCCCGTGAGCCGTTCGTCTCCTTCCCGGCGCACAGTGCCGCAGAAATTCAACGTCACGTCTGCCCTTCTTCTTCCAGCAGCATTTTGTCTATCTGGTTGAGTATCGCGTCAACCCAATGCTTCGGATAAATCGCTGTGATATAGCCTACGCTGTAATCCTTGAGGCCCCATTTCCAGACCGTGGCGTCGGCCCGGCATTCCAGCCTTTCCTTGAATCTTGCCCTTTCTCCTCGGGACGCAGGCCATTCCGTTTCGGGGGGACGTTCGGCGATCACATGCGCCAGTTCCCGCAGAAAAGCGCCGATGAAGACATCATCCGGCCACTGAAGGTGTTCTTCGTACAGGATGACTGTGTAGCTCCGAGCGTCATGAGTCCCTTCGGGCCGGGTCTGCATGCCCAAAGGCAATGATCGGCCGCGCATGATCTTTACTGACAACAACCTTGCGTCCCTCAGGAAGGACTCCAGGACCTCGTCGGGCAAGAGAGCAAATGCTTTTTCAAGGCGGTCCGTGAACTGAGTAACCGACTCCGTGCGATCTTGAGTACACTCTGTGCGCACATGCTTCTGCACGTACTCGGCAATAGCCTCGGCCCTTCGAGTCATGTCCGAATTGACCACTGAAATTCTCTCAGGACCTACCACAAACTTGTGAAGGGTCCTGTTCTCGTTTGATTCGGTTCTGCTGCCGTGGGACTCGCGGGGCCTTGCCATCTTGCAAGAAGCTCCCGATATTCTTGATTTGCAGGGTCCATTTCCAAAGCCTTGCGCAGAGTGCGGACCGCTTCTTCATTTCTGTTGAGAGCTTGTTGCACTTCGGCCAGATTTTCCAGCATGTCGGGACTGGTACCGTTCGTGAGTTCTATGGCCTTTTCAGCCATACGCAAGGCCAATGTGGGATTGTGAATACGCGACCCGGTGGCCCGCGCATATAACAAACCGAGCGACGCATAGGCGGGCGCAAATTTCTTGTCCAATTCGATGGCTTTTTCAAAGTCATTAAGAGCCAATTCGTACTCGCCGAGCTTCCTGTAGGCCGTCCCCCGATCTTTATACAGAATCGGCGAGGACTGATTCATTTCGATAACCTTGCTAAACTCCTCCACTGCCTTCTCGTTTCGGCCTTTTCCGCTCAGCGCCATACCGCGGTTGTGATACGCGGACGCGGACTTAGAGTTCAATTTGAGCGCCATGTCGAAATCCTCCAGCGCTCTGTCGAACTGCTTCTTTCTAAGAAATGCCACTCCGCGGTTGTTGAAATACATGTCTTTGGTTGCGTCAAGTTCGATGGCTCGATTAAAGTCCTCAACCGCTCGATCGTATTCATGCTTCCCGTTGAAGGCAAAACCTCTGTTGTTATAATAACGTGCGTCTTTGGATTCCAGGCGGATAGCTTTATCAAAGTCTTTTATGGCGTTCCCATAGTCATGTTTGGCATTGAATGCGAATCCACGGGTGTTGTACGCCTCCGAGGACATGGGGTCCAACCTTACTGCCATGTCCAAGGCCTCGAGCGCTCTGTCATAGTCATTGGTGGCGTTGTACGCGAATCCGAGACGCGTGAAAGCCGCCGCATAGGCTGGATCAAGCTTGACCGCCTGCACCAGGTCGTTAATTGCTAATTGCGGGTTCCCCTTTTTCAGATACACCTCTCCGCGCTTTGCCCATACGTGGGTTGATTTGGGCTGCATTTTGAGGGCTTCGGTAAACCGATTTAACGCTTCGTCCAGATTTCCTGCATCCTCGGCATCCAGTCCTGCCCGAAATAAATCCGCGAATGTGGCGGCCGATGCAGCGGCAGACCACACAAGAAACAGGGCAAGCGCTACGGTCATCAGAAAAGACGGCTTTGTCCAATACATGCTTTCTCCGCTCCGATGGCCGTTGAAGCAGCGTTCACGTTTCGCAACGGCCACCGGTCGACATCTCCGTTGTCTATACTTTTTTTGGTACGCCTTGGCAAGAGAGTGGAACGATCTCCGAGACTGACGGCCTCAGAATATAGAGCGTTGTTACTCGACACTTACAATTGCGAGCGAATCGCTGTAGGGGCGCATGGTCCCGCGTCCTGCGCGGGACGGGACGCCCAAATGAGGGCGGACGCCGTCCGCCGTTACAAGACGGAGATTGCCATCACGCGGAACGCGGTGACACGAGAGGAAACTCGTATGTAAGCACGGCTGGAATTGCGTATAATCATGGAGGTAAAATCATTCGGCATATCTCTTACCTGCCGCAGGAGGTCGCATGGACATTCTGGAGACTATTCGCACCCGACGAAGCACCAGAGCATTCAAGAATGAGCCGGTTACCAGAGAACTTCTTGGACAGATACTGAGCGACGCATCCAAGGCGCCGTCCGCTATCAACATGCAACCCTGGGAGGTCCACATGGTGCTGGACGAAGAGAGACAGAGACTCTCTAAACGATTGTTGCGGGCATTTAGAGAGCGAGGGCTTAGCTGCGGACCGGGTGCAAGCAGTCCGTTACAGGAAAAATTCGTGGAGCGGGCGCGCGAGTGCGTCGATGCCATGACTCCGTTAATCGAGCAAATGGGCGGTGATTTCACAACCTATATAAATCAGGGGAGCCTCGATTTCTATGGCGCCCCCGCGGTGGCATTATTGTTTATCGATGAGGCGTTTCCGCCCGAGAGACTCACGGATATCGGCTCGTTCATGGCTTATCTGGTGCTGGCCGCGGCCGGACACGGCCTGGCCTCGTGTCCCATAGGCCTCGTCAAATCTTACGAAGACGAAGTGAGAGACCATCTGAACATACCGGAATCCAAAATGCTGGTGGTCTCAGTGGCGCTGGGCAAGCCCGATCCGGCGGCTGCGGTGAATGAATTCAGGTCTTCCAGGGTGGACCTGACTCAATTCGTCCGATGGATTGATTAAGAATTTGGCTGCTCGTTCCCAGGCTCCAGCCTGGGAACGAGATCAAGAAATTTCGGGAATCCCTCTAAACGGCTATTGTGTCGTGGCGCTCAGGAGTTTGTCTTCCCTGTAGTACGCTTTCTGTGCCTTTGCGGCAAGAATAGTGTCCTCCACGAGACTTACCAGACTGTGAATCCCTTTTTTGCACTCATTGGAAAGACTCGTTAAGTTTTTGTTGAATTTTGCTTCACGCAACGCGAGACCTTGCAGAATCAATGATTTGTCGGATTCGTTGTTGTAGTCGATTGCCTCCGCCTTATATTTGAAATTGAGATAATCACACAGGACATATACAAAACGGGCGTCCGCTCGGTCACAGTTATATTCGTTGACAATGATCGATGTAACCACTTCATTTAGAGGTGGCATTTCCGTCCCGAACAGTTCCGATGCCCGGCTGTCTTG
>DATJPW010000335.1:0-3938 GCA_035506215.1 Desulfomonilaceae bacterium | reverse complement strand
GCATATCCATACATCATCGGCATGACCATATGCCTGTTCATCTTCCTGCTCATCCCGGAACTGTCCCTGTGGCTGCCAAATTACCTGATGCAGTAGGACAATCCTCGAGCCCCCACCTCGGCCGTTAGCGGCTGTGCCTTGGATGATTCAATCGTCATCTTAAGGAGCATGCCGTAAACAAAGAGGTGCCTTATTAGAATTCATTCGGGGAAACGCTTCCTCGGGAAGAATGGGAGAATCTACGGTTAAATAAGTTCCGGAACATCGTCCGATGGATGGACTTATGAGAAGTCTCGCTTCCATCGCACTCTGTACAAGGACAGAAAATTGGAGCCGGACGACATCCGCAGCATGGAGGTCGTCCGAAAAGTCCCCAAAGCCGAAAAGGCCATGATGCGAACGATACAGTGCAGGGCCCTTTATCAAGGCCAGAAGCATAGTCGAAGGCGACCGGGCGGAATTCATCCAGCCGTCTTTCGGAGGTAATTCACCGGACCTTTCGGAAGGACCGTTGATACTCGAGGACTGGATTGACAAGTCAATTCCGGGCCAAGAGAGCAAAACCACACCAGAAAGGAAAGGAAAATGGCCAGAGGAGCAAGGGGGACTGTTTTGTGTATGTTACTTGTCACTGCAATGTTCATTTTCATTTGTTTTCCTACGGTGAGTTCAGCAGCCGAACCGGTCAAAATCGGCTACCTGGTCTCGCTGTCTGGTGTTTATGCGGCTCTGGGTGAAGACCTCAGAGACGGCCTAGACCTCTATATGGAACAAATTGGGCGCAAGGCCGGCGGTCGCGATATTGAAGTTATTGTAGAGAACATCGGTAGCTCAGTCGTGACCCTGACCCAGGAGACAGCTTATAAACTGATCGAGCAGGACAAGGTCGATATCATCGCCGGTGTGGTCGATTCGCGAGTGGCGTACTCCGTTGCCAGCCAAGTAACACAGCGTGAAATACCTTTTGTCATATCCAATGCTGGAGCTGATGATCTGACCCAGAGAAGAGCCAGCCCGCTCATCGTCCGTGTCTCTTTCAGCAGCAGCAGCGGGTCGCACCCGCTCGGGGTGTGGGCGTACGAGCAAGGTTTTCGTAAGGCCGTGGCTATGGGCCCTGCCAACCCCGCAGGTCTTGAGCAGGTCGGCGGAATATGCAGGACTTTCACGCAGAAGGGAGGAAAGATAATCCAGGAGATTTGGCCGCCCCTAGGAACTCAAGACTTTAAGCCATTTTTAGGCCAAATCAAAGGAGAAGCCGACGTGGTGATGGTTTTTTTCTCAGGTGGCGACGCTCTTAGATTTGTTGAGCAATATCAAGAAGTAGGGTTGAAAAAAAAGGTCGCTCTTATCGCTAAAGGCGATTTGGTAAGTGAGCATTTGTTGGCGCAGCAGGGTACGGCAGCTGACGGCATTGTTTCCGTTCTGCATTGGTGTTTTCTCCTCGATACGCCCGAAAACGCTCAATTCAAGTCAGCTTACACCAAGAAGTTTGGGCGCCCGCCCAGCCAGTTTGCGGAACAGGGGTATGTTACCGGAATGGCAATTGCGGAGGCGCTGAAAAAGACCAATGGGCAAGTCAGAGGCAGGGAGTTCGTAAATACTATACGATCCCTGGAATTGAAGGCTCCTCGGGGGCCAATAAAATTCAACGAATTCGGAGCGCCGATCCAGAACTATTACATTCGCAAGGTTCAAATGATTGACGGACAGTGGCAAAACGGAGTCGTGCATACGTACCCGAGTGTGAGCCAGTTCTGGACGTGGAGCCCTGCACAATTTATGGGAATGCCACCGTACGGAGAAATGAAGGGAGAGTGGGCCCGCAAGTGATTCCCTGAGTCAAGAGCATGTTCGGGTTCGTGTTCGGCCATTGCTCTTCCGCGGCTCGGGCCACGGTGTTAGTCCAGATAAGAGGAGAATTCAGGCTTTTCCATTCATGTTACGACGATTTCAATGCCCTGCCACGTGAGGCATCGTTCGCGGCTCTTGTGCCCTAAGTGGTGCCGTGTGGTCAACCGATTCTGTGCCAACCGCTTGCAAATTGGCGAGACCGCACCATAATTCCGGATCAAAGCGCGTCTGGTTGCTTCAGTGGCTATGGGACCCTGTGTCCCACGATTCAATACTCGGGATCTTAAGGAGAATGCCATGAACAAAGAGGTGCCTTATTGGAATCCATTCCAGGAAACGCTTCCCCGGGACAAACTGGAAAAATTACAGTTAAAGAAGTTCCGGAACATAGTCCGATGGGCTTATGAGAAGTCTCGCTTCCATCAAGCTCTGTACAAGGACGCTGGATTGGAGCCGGACGACATCCGCACCATGGAGGACGTCCGAAAAGTCCCCAAAGTCGAAAAGGCTATGATGCGAACGATACAATGCAAGGATCCTTTTCCATACGGAGACGCTCTATGTGTGCCCCTGGACGAGGTCACCGAATTCCGACAGACCAGCGGAACGACGGGACAGCCGATTTACCAGCCGGACACTTGGCAAGATTGGGAATGGTGGTCCGAATGTTGGTCAACGCTGTTGTGGGCTCAGGGTTACCGCCCGCATGATCGAGTGTTCCTACCTTTTGGTTATAATGTGTTTGTAGCGTTCTGGGCAGGGCACTATGCTTCGGAGAAAATCGGCTGTGAAACGATTCCCGGCGGTGTGCTCGACACCAAGTCCAGAATTCTGAAAATTCAGGAGCTAAAGGCCACTGCGATGATGGCCACTCCAACGTATGTCCTGGGCATGGCTGACACAGCCCGTAAAATGTCGTTGAATCCGCCTACTGATCTGGGAATCCGAAAGATCACGTGCGCGGGAGAACCCGGCGGTCTGGTACCGGCGACCAAGAAGCGCATGGAAGAAGCCTGGGGGGCCAAAGTGTTTGACCACGCCGGAGCCACTGAGATCGGCGCTTGGGGCTTCGAATGTTCATGTCAACCGGGTGGGCTGCATGTGAATGAAGCCATGTTTCTCACCGAGTTGGAGGATATAGAGACCGGTGAGCCGATCACAGAACCGGGGCGGAGGGGCAAGATGATCATTACGGCCCTTGACCGTTACGCGCAGCCCTGTATTCGTTTCGACAGCAAAGATATTCTCGAATTCACTGACCTGAAATGTGATTGTGGGCGCACTTTCAAGATTGCAATGGGAGGAGTAGTTGGGCGAAGTGACGACATCACCAAGGTCAAAGGAGTCCTTTTGGCTCCGTCGGCAATCGAAGATGTGGTCCGCTCCTTCCCGGGAATTGGTGACGAATTCGAGGTAATAGTTGATAAGAGGGGAGATGTAGACCATATCTTACTCAAGATAGAGGTAACCAAGGAAGCGGCTTCGTCAGTTGATGAGTTGCGGGCAAAGCTTCTGACTGAATTACGTTTGAAAACCAACCTGGGTTATGAAATCGAGGTTTACGATTGGGGGACCCTCCCCAGGTATGAAGTAAAAGCTAGAAGATTCAAAGACTTAAGAAAACATGGGGGAAGCTAGACCATGACTGAACGTCAGGATATCAAAAAGCTTGCATCTACGGTGGAACAGCTTCGGCAACTTTGTCAGGAGTTGTACGATAATTCAGAGGATTTTCCAGCGGTCAACCGAAATGCAAAACGTATTCTTGCCTCAGCCGAAATGCTCCGGGTCAATTTGGAGGAGTCTTAACGGGGGGGACTGCAAACCGGTGCCTATCGTCTTAGACATCGGTTTGCAGAGTATTGCGCACAGTCCAAGTTCCTCATTTTCGGGGAGAAATAAGTGCCGGTGTGTGGACTTGGAGATTTCCGATTTTTCCACGAGAGGGGAAGCATATGCTTTTACCGAGATTTGAATATCACGAGCCCTCGACGCTCGAGGAGGCCTTGCATTTGATGTCAGAGCTTGGGGGGAACGCCCGGGTGCTTGCAGGGGGGACAGACCTTCTTGTGCGGATGAAGCTGAAA
>DATJPW010000334.1:0-18942 GCA_035506215.1 Desulfomonilaceae bacterium | reverse complement strand
GGATATCCCCTTCACTACACCGTCATAACACTGGTCCGCAGGCGTTAACGTACCTCCCACAAACATGTCGATCTTCACCGCCCCGTTGGTACGCTTCTCTATCTCCTTGGCCCACTCGCCCGCCAATACCGCATTCCTGTGAGGCGCCGGAAAAAACGTCGAGTATGTCAACTGAAACGTCGCACACTCTCCCGGAACAGAACTCAACAGAAATATCCCCAACACCAAACTCCCACAAAGCAAACAAAACATCCTCTGCTTACTCATGAAAAACCTCCCTTGTGCTCGTCGGCTTCATGCAATTATACGCGAGACTGGTTTATGAACGTTTTCAGCTTAATGGATAGTGCTTCAAATGAAGCACCGACTGACTTTTGTTGACTGTGCATCCCCGAGAAAGATGCTTCGGAAAGTTTTCGGGTTTTCGTAATGATGAATTTGTGAGTCGCGCACGCGAGACCCTCAGTAGCCTGCTTACGTTTTCGTGCCTCGGAAATGGAAACCGATGCCCTTACTTCCATTTGTCCCGGCAGGTTTTGGCTGTCAGGTCCGCGTGAAAGGAAATCTACACTACAGACTTCGGAGAGTCAAATTCATATTCTCCGGACGTGCAGAGTTCACCAGAGAGAACGCCGCGATTATCTTGAGACTGATACCGGACGGGAATTCCATTGAGTCGAGCATCGACTTCGTCCCGCCCTAACCAATGCCAGAGTGAGTCATTTTTATTTGGGTTTAAAGCTCTTGCCGATATTCCAAGCGCGTCCCAAACCATCACCCAATTTCCAGTAGCTGTTGGAATGCATCCCGAAAATGATGGGCCTTATTTTCTGGATATCCGGGACGCCTTCAGTGAGATATTTCTGTTCGGTATAAGTTTCTACGATTTGGCCGATAAAAATGTCGTTTGATCCCCCGACATCCGGAGTTTGCACGAGTCGGCACTCGAGATTAATGGGACATTCTGCGATCATAGGCGCTGTTTCGAGGACGCCGTAAAAGGTTTCGAACAATGTTGATTTATCCACTCGCTTGCCGGAATAAATTCCCACATAGTCCGTGATCTCAACCATGTCTTCTGAAGGAATATTCACGCTGAACGTCCCATGCTCTCTAATCCCGGCGTTGGTGTAGTGTGTTTTGCCCATTGTGACGAAAACCATCGGAGGCACGTGCTGGGCAATGCCGCAGTACGCGATGGTGACGTAATTCGGCTTTCCATTTACAGTGGCGCCTACCAGGATAGTGGGCATTGGATAGAGGAAAGTATTCGCGCCGATCTTAGTTTTTTCCATGATGGCCCCTCCCTTTCTCAGACCATTAGACCGGATTGACCGGGCTACAATGCTTGTCTCCAAGAAATTCCTGTCGTCGATTGCCGCCCATAAACAACATAAGAAATTCCAAACCTATGAACCAAATCCAAGAGAGGCTTCTGCTCGCTCGGAAAACTCCGCGACGGAATTATAAAATGTATGTGCTTCCAGCCAACCGTCTAATATGTTAAAGACGCGATAGCAAAATGTAGCTGATTATAACGGACAAACGTCATTCCATGAAGCTCATTGTATTTACCGACTTGGATGCCACGCTCCTCGATTCTGTCACTTACTCATGGGAAGCCGCGCGCGAGGCCCTCGAAGCTCTGCAAGCCCGTCAAGCGTCAACGATCCTTGTTTCCAGCAAAACTCTGGCTGAAATGGGCCCGATTCACAGGAAACTTGGCCTTGCGGATCCGTTCATTGTGGAGAACGGGGGTGGGATTGCTCTGACGCCTAGTTCATCCATTACTTCCGAACTCTTGGCAAGAACGACTTTTCCTGAGCCCCGCAGCTACATGGATTATCTGCTAATAGCCCTCGGTACCGAGTATCCCGAATTGGTTGCCAAGCTTCAAGAGATTTCTTTTGAATTGGGTTTTCCGCTAACAGCGTTTTCCGCCATGTCTGATGCGAAAGTCGCCGGTTTCACAGGGCTGAGTCCGGAACAAGCTGCGGATGCGAAAAAACGATTGTTTGATGAGCCATTTCTCTTGCCGGACCAAGCAAAGAGCAGGGAACGTGAAATTCGAAAAGCCGCCGCCCAAAAAGGTCTCACCGCGGTGGAGGGCGGTAGATTTTGGCATCTTATAGGGCATGGCGGCAAAGGAAGAGCGGTATCCATACTTATCGAATCGTACCGTCAACTTTACGGCGAAATATATACACTTGGCCTGGGAGACAGCCCCAATGATTTTCCATTTCTGGAACTCGTCGACACAGCCGTTCTCGTTGGTGGCGCCAAACGATTCACTTCTCTCCCGACTAAACTGCAGCGCGCACGTCTGACCTCGATCTCCGGTCCCAGGGGCTGGAACGAAGAGGTGCTCTCCTTGCTCGCGAAGCTTGACTGCTGCCGAGATTCCGTTTGACTCACGTATTTGTCCACACGACCGGGGTTCTCCCGTCACTATCCGCTCAAAGACAGAGGTTTTCCGGCTTGGCCCGCCCCATTCTGTTGATCGGGCCACCAGGTTGAGGCTCCCATTTCAAAATGATATCTTTGAAACCATTAATTAATTTGACGCGACTTCGGAAAGGGGGCATAAAATGAGCGATTTCCAGCAAATGGGTCCGTTCAGTACCTTGCATCTGCTGGGCGAGACCCCCCTGTGGCAAATCGAGGCGGAGATCGAAGAGGCGGCAAAGTCCAGGCCCATTGCTCTGGTTCTACCATGCCTCATGTCAGAGCTGGAGAGTGTTGCTTTAAGGGTGATCATCAGCACCCTTGAACCGATCAACTATCTGCGGGAAGTTCTTGTCACATTGGGACCTGCCTCGCCGGAAGATTTCAGTAACGCCCTGAAGTACTTCCAGCCTCTACGAAAAGAAGGGCGCAGGATACGCATCATTTGGAATGATGGGGAAAGAATTCAATCACTTTTCGACGAGATCAACGCAGCGGGCTTGTCGGCAGGGCCTCACGGCAAGGGGCGAAGTGCCTGGATGGCATACGGATATGTGCTCGCTCGCGGAGAATCAGACGTGATTGCCCTGCATGATTGCGATATCGTTTCGTACAGCAGAGACCTGTTGAACCGACTGGTTTATCCCACAGCCATGCCGCAACTGGACTACGAGTTCTGTAAGGGCTTCTACAGCCGCGTAACGGATCGGATGCACGGCAGAGCGACCCGCCTTCTGGTCACGCCTCTAATTCATGCTCTCATTAAGATCTTGGGACCTTTGCCGCTGCTCAGGTACTTTGAGGCCTTCCGTTATCCTCTTTCAGGAGAGTTCTCAATGGATGCGGATCTTGCCAGAGTCAACGGCATTCCCGCGGACTGGGGCTTAGAAATCGGGGTCCTTGCTGAAATATACAGAAATTGTTCTATGGACCGGGTGTGTCAGATTGAGTTATGCCACAATTATGAGCACAAGCACCAGGAACTGTCTCAAGATGACCCAGAAAAAGGCCTGAACAAGATGGCCATTGATATTTGCAAGACACTATTCCGAGTCCTTTATTCCTCCGGAGTGGTACTTGGGTACGCGTTTTTTAACACTCTGCGGGCCACATTTCTGATGGAAGCCCAGGATCACATGGTCCAATATTTCAACGATGCTCGCATCAACGGCCTGAATTATGATCGTCATTCGGAAGCCACCGCAGTGGACATGTTCGCCGAAGCGATCCGGATCGCAGGGGACAGCGTGCTGACCGACCCTCTCGGTTCACCGCAAATCCCTAATTGGAACAGAGTCTTTTCGGCTATTCCTGATTTCACACGAAAACTTCGGCAATATGTCGATGAGGATAACGAGGGGGCTTTTGATGAATGACCCCAGACCGAGCCATTGACCTGAAGCGATGGTGGCGCTACCATGCCGCATTCGAGAAACAAGGCGCCGAGAGGCATCTTTTCGGCCAATTCGCATTCAAAATCCCCCTATTCCCCCCTTTAATAAATGGGAGTTAGAGAGGATTTGCTTACAGACTTGAACGCGAATTGGTATTAGCTTGACTGTGCGGACTGTCGTGAAAAACGTATTTGTGGAGAAGAAAGGATTCTGATGTGAAATACAGTAGCTCATTGAGACCACACATGGTGAAACGGCTGGAAGAGATCGAGAAAGCCGACATTGTGGTGGGTATACCGAGTTTTAACAACGAAAAGACCATCACGCACGTGATAAAAATGGTCTCTCACGGCCTCAGAGACTATTTTCCGGATATTCGGCCGGTGATCATCGTTTCGGATGGAGGTTCTACTGACGACACGAGAGATGTCGCCAAAGAATTCCAAATAAAGCCCTGGCAGGAAAAGATAGTCACCATATACCGAGGCGCACCTGGAAAAGGGTCCGCATTGAGGCTTATTTTCGAGGCCGCACGCATCTTGGACGCCCGGGCCTGCGTAGTGGTGGATTCAGACCTCAAGAGTATCACCAATAGATGGGTGAAGATGTTGTTGGAGCCGGTTGTTTATCGGAACTTCGACATGGTAGCGCCTATTTATACCCGGTACAAGTATGATGGGACGATCACCAACAACATCGTCTACAACCTGTGTCAGGCGGTTTTCGGCAAGCGTATCAGGCAACCCATCGGAGGGGATTTTGCATTCAGCAAGAGCCTCGTCCATTTTTTCGCGGAACAGGACGTGTGGGAAACTGATGTGGCAAGATTCGGCATCGACATATGGCTGACAGTTCAGGCTATTATCAATGATTTCAAGATCTGTCAGGCGCATCTGGGCCAGAAAATCCACGACGCCAAAGATCCTTCGGAGCATCTCGGCCCCATGTTCCGACAGGTGGTCTCCACTCTTTTCCTTTTGATGGAAGACACTGAAGCGGTTTGGAAATCCGTTTCCGGCGCGGAAGATGTCCCCATCTTTGGAGAGATGAGTGCAGAAGAGCCTGAACCAATACAGGTCAATTTCGGAAAGCTTGTCACTTCATTTAAAATGGGGCTCGAGCACTTTGGGTCGCTATGGAAAGAAATCTTTTGTCAAGATTGTTTCGAAGCCATCGCCATCGCCGGGGCCATGGAGAATGATCGGTTCAGGCTACCCAGTGACACGTGGGCGCGTATTGTCTACGAACTGGCAGCTACATATCATCAGTGGCCCGCCAACCGGCGACGACTCATAGATCTGATGACCCCTCTGTATTACGGACGAGTAGCTTCTTTCGTCAATGAAACCAAGGATATGGACTCCTTACAAGCCGAGCGGCTGGTTGAGAGGCAAGCGGAGTTGTTCGTCGAAGCCAAAGATTACCTCATATCCGTGTGGGACAATCCTCGGCAGTGGAGCGTTACTTTTATGCAGGCAGCAGAGAACATGTAGGCAAGATGATGCTTATTGTCCGGCTTCCGCGTATGAAGACGAGTCGGGTTAGTCCTCAGTTGCGAGCAATGGAAGATTGTCATCGGGATTGCAATGATAATTTCCGTCATTCCCTTGAAAACGGGAATCCAGGAAAGGGCGTCCCGCGTTTTGCGCGGGACCATACGCCCCCACATGAGATCGCTTTCCGCGCTTTTCAGTCCCGCGCGCCACGAGATGGCACCGGGACGCCGGTCGCTACCGGAGAAGACTCTGGATTCCCTAAATTCAAACCGACTCACTACCATCCCGTATGCCAAGTTGACAGCGCACCAGTTCCTTTGCTAGCATTTGTCACTCGCACCATTCATTAAAGAGGTGGATAAGCCATGGCGGACGTTGAAGGATTAGTAGAAGCCAAAGAAGTAATGATCTCCGGTACAGGAAGAGCGGCCGATTTTCATTTGAAAGGATCTTCTCATCTTGATTGGGGAATGAAGAACCGGCTCTCACGTATCATAAAACCGGACACCGGCCGTACCGTTATGTTGGCGGTGGATCACGGATATTTTCAGGGGCCGACCTCCGGTCTGGAAGTGATGGAGAAAACGCTCGAGCCGCTGATCCCATACGCGGACTGCCTGATGCTCACGCGCGGTATTCTCCGGACATCAGTGCCGCCAGGCTCTCAAGTACCGATTGTGTTGCGGGTTTCGGGCGGCCAAAGTGTTTTGACTGAGCTTTCCAACGAGACATGGAATGTGGACGTGGATGATTGCCTTCGACTGAACGCAGCCGGAATGGCGTTCTCCATTTACGTGGGCGCTCCTCAGGAGCACCAGACGCTTGTAGCCTTCTCCGACCTTATAGATGCGGGATATGCTGCGGGTATGCCCATACTGGCGGTGACCGCCGTTGGGAGGGAAATGGCCAGAGACGCCAGGTATCTGAGCCTCTCCAGCAGGATGGCTGCGGAGATGGGAGCAAATCTGGTTAAGACTTACTATTGCCAAAATTTCACAAAAGTAACCGGAACATGCCCGGTTCCCATAGTCATGGCCGGAGGAAAGAAGCTCCGCGAACTGGAGGCCCTCAACATGGCCTACAAGGCGGTTTCAGAGGGCGCAGTCGGCGTGGACATGGGCCGCAACATCTTTCAGTCGGACTCCCCCGTCGGAATGATCAAAGCCGTGCGGGCCGTTGTCCATTACAATGAAAAACCAAAGGCGGCTCTGAAGATCTATGAGGATGAGAAAAAAGCCTCGAAGGCTCTAAAGGCCAAGGCAAAAGTTTCCAAGCCTAAATCACGCAGATAATCGCAAGCTGACTGAGATTTCCCGGGACAGCCAACTGCTGGAGCCTCATGCTGCCTTGACATGGCATTCATGAGGCTCTGAAAGCTCTTTTGCGAGCAGCTACAGATTTGCCTTGAAGGTGTATGATTCATGAAAGTCGCCATGTATTACAACAACAAGGACATCAGGACTGAGGAGATAGGCGTCCCCCGTATAGCGCCTGATGAGCTCCTTGTTAAGGTGTGGGCAAGCGGGATTTGCGGCAGTGATGTTTTGGAGTGGTATCGGGTGCCCAAGGCGCCGATCGTGCTTGGGCATGAAATAGCGGGAGAGATTGTGGAAGTCGGGAGAGACGTCTCACAATGGAAAGAAGGTGATCGAGTATTCGTTTCACACCATGTTCCATGCAATATGTGCCGTTACTGCGTCGCGGGCCATCATTCAGTGTGCGACACTCTGGCGACCACCAATTTCGACCCGGGCGGGTTCAGCCAATATTTGCGAGTTCCAGCGATCAACGTCAGGAACGGCGTCTATGAACTACCGAATCAAATGTCGTTCGACCAGGCTGTTTTTATCGAACCGCTGGCCTGTGTTTTTCGCGGCCAGCAGCATGCCGGATGGATGCCGGCCAGGCGGGTGGTAATTTTCGGCAGCGGAATCGCCGGGCTCCTCCACGTGCAGCTCGCCAAAATTTCCGGCGCATCTCGGATCATAGCCGTAGATGTCAATGCTTTCAGACTGGCAGCGGCAGCGAATCTAGGCGCAGACATGACGTGCCCGGCAGGGGACGATGTCGTCGATCACCTGAAAGAGGATAATGATGGGCGCCTAGCGGATCTGGTGATAGTCTCCACCGGAGCAATCCAAGCTCTGCAACAGGCATTTCAAGCCGTGGACAGAGGGGGAACCATCCTGTTCTTTGCTCCAAGCGACCCGGGAGCGCAGGTCAACATGCCTTTCAACGAACTTTGGAGGAAGGAGGTCACGATGACCTCGGCTTACGCCGGAAGTCCCAGAGACATCCAGGCAGCCATAGAATTGATTGCATCCGGGAAGATAAATGTAACGGACATGATCACGCATCGCCTGCCGTTGGAAAAAACGGCCGAAGGTTTTGCGCTGGTAGCCGAGGCAGCGGAATCTATAAAGGTCATCATCGAACCGCAGAAATAACCTCAACTACAGTCCTAGCTGGTCGCTGATAGAGCCCATGGCTTCGAGGCTTATGCCAATAAAATCGTCCAGATTCAGGCCAATCTGTTCGCAAAGTAGTATGTGGCCTCGATTCACGGAGCGGGCGAATTCTTTAGCCTTCATACGCTTCTTCACCGATTTGGCTTTGAGCGATGAGAGCTTTTTGTCCGGATTGACAAGAGTTGCCGCGACTATCATGCCTGTCATAGTCTCGGCAGCCGTAAGCGCCCAGTGGATGGGCAGATTTCGGGTTAGCCCCAAGTTTTCAGCATTGTGATGTTTTATCGCATCCGGGATTGACTGATCCACGCCTTTGTCGAGTAGTATCCGCTCGGTCACGAGGGCATGTTGTTCCATGTTGTCACGAGTCTCGTTGTAATCGATGTCGTGCAGCAATCCTACGATCCCCCACATTTCAGGGTCCTCACCGAAACGAAGCGCCAGTGATCGCATTATTGCCTCTGTTGCCAGGCTGTGTTTGCGCAACGCGTCCGTTTCAAGGTATTGCTCCATCAGTCGAAGGGCTTCTTCACGAGATATGCCCCATTTCGAGCTTTCCATGACGGGTATTTCACTCCTTGCTTGTCTAAGTCCCGTGACCGACTAAAGCGGCTCCATCTCGGAGACACCTTCCCGAAAAATAAGCAGGAATATCCGAAGCTCGGCCGGCTCCGAATAAGGCAAGGTTTTCTTAACACAGTATGTATTTGGTCACAACCTTGAAAAACGGTTGTCGGCGTTGACATTGGCGGCCGGTGTTATTAAGTTAAACTCAACTTAATAGATTGAGGTCTTAAGCTATAAGGGGTTTCACGGGGCTGAGCGATGAGAACCATCAATATGGACCATGTGGCGGCATCACCACTTCTTCCAGAGGTTGTGAGCGCGATGTTGCCGTTTTTGACGGACAAGTACGGAAACCCTTCGAGCATGCACAGCGTCGGGGAGGCGGTGACGGAAGCCATTGATGAAGCGCGGGCAAAAGTTGCAGCCTTAATCAATGCTCAGGAAGATGAAATCATTTTCACTTCCGGAGGGACCGAAGCTAATAACTGGGCCTTAAAAGGTGCCATGCAGGCCAACAGGTCACGCGGCAACCATCTGATAACTTCTTCGATAGAACACTTTTCCATAATGCATGCGATCAAGGCCCTGGAAAAACAGGGCATGGAAGTCACTCGTCTCCCTGTCGACAAGTATGGAATTGTGGACCCGCAAGATGTGGAAAGGGCAATTACTCCTCAGACAGTGCTCATCTCAATAATGCACGCCAATAACGAAGTGGGAAGCATTCAACCTATCGAGGAGATAGGCAAAATTGCACGGAAACACGGCGTCCCGCTGCATACGGATGCGGTGGCAACCGCCGGCGTCATACCTGTAGATGTGCAAAATCTGAACGTGGACTTTCTGTCCATGACCGCCAACCCGTTCTACGGTCCGCTCGGAGTGGGTGCTCTGTATATTCGCAAAGGCGCCAAGATAGCCCCATTGTTGGACGGAGGAATCCAAGAACATGGGTTTCGTGCAGGCACAGAGAACGTTCCGGGGATCATCGGGATGGGTAAGGCCGCTGAAATAGCGGCATCGGAAATGGATGCACGCATCGCCCACCTGGTGCCTCTCAGAAACAGGCTAATGGTAGAACTCGCTCAAGCCATAGAAGAAGTTGCCGTAGCAGGTCATCCGACTCAGCGATTGCCCGGGAACGTAAGCATCCTGGTGAGATACGTCGAAGGCGAGGCTATGCTGCTGTTCTTGGACATGGAAGGAGTGTTGATAGCCAGCGGCTCGGCTTGTATATCGCGGTCGTTGAAGGTTTCTCACGTAATGCTTGCCATGGGCATCGACGCAGGGACCGCCCAAGGTTCGCTTCTTTTTACACTGGGCCGGGACAATACTGACCAAGATGTGGATGATCTCGTGAAGATCTTGCCTCCCATTGTACAGAGGCTGAGGGATATGTCGCCTCTGTACAAGAAAAGCGCCAAGTTTAAGGCGGTGAGCTAAGGTCGACTCTCGGCGCTTCATCAGAAGCGTGCCGAAACAGGAAAGTCGCCGCAAGAGGAAAAATCAATTTTGACTCAGTGTTCAAAAATCCGGATAATAGAGTAGCCGGATCTCATAAGGGGTGAGGAAATGTATAACGAAGTCGTTATGGATCACTTCAAGAACCCTCGCAATGTAGGGGAAATGCCGGACGCGGACGGCGTAGGCGAAGTGGGCAATCCTGCATGCGGCGATATTATGACCTTTTACATAAAGGTCAAAGATAACATTCTGGAAGATGTGAAATTCCAAACCTTTGGCTGCGGGGCCGCCATTGCCGTTTCGAGTATGGTCAGCGAAATGGCCAAGGGAAAGTCGCTCGAAGAAGCTATGAAGATCACAAAGAAATCTGTGATTGATGCCTTAAACGGCCTTCCCAAACAAAAGCACCATTGCTCCAACCTGGGGGCAGATGCTCTGCAACGAGCCATCGCGGATTATCATGCCAAAATGGAAGGCAAAAAATTGAAAAAGCCGGAAGATCATCCGGATGCGTGCTCGTGCGCAATCTGCGATGTTGAGAACCCTGAAGAAGCGCCATACTGTGCTGCAGCCTGCCAACGACCGGGTAAGTAACAACCACTAAGCCGAGTCGGCATATCGGCAAAAAGATGTAAAATCGCGAGTTCGTTGGGTCCAATTCGACATGTGAATGCGGGCTCGAACGTCTGACGCCTCCAAAGATTTTGCATAGGTTTTCTGATGCAAGAACAGAGGGTTACCTATACATTATACTACACCACATTATTTTTTATCATATTTTGATTTAAAAAAGCTTGACAACACATCAATAAAATGATTTTTTCCTCTTCAGCGACAAACCAAACCTAATCCTTCCTTAGGCCCGTTCAAAGAACGGGCTTTTTTTTGCCGACATGCTGTGTCCTTGACGGCCGATAGGCTCCGAGAACGCGCATGTCCGGGCCCATACAAGGAAACCCGGACATGCGGGAGATTAATGCTCGCCTGTTGATCTCATTATACTTCATCGTCGCTCCGGGTCAAGATTTGTATTGTCATCCAATATGGAGTTAACAGCCGCACGCGGGTCCGTCATGACACGCCTTCTACCAGGATTAGCCGAACGAAGGGACTTGACCGCGTCATCTCAAATTAGGTACTCTTTTTGATCACCCAGCGCGTCCGCACAAATCAATCCAGGAGCACAATGCTATGAAGCAGATAACCAACACCTACACGTCCGGTAATTGCTTCTTTTGCGGGCCCCGTAACCCGATCGGGTTGAGGTTGACCTTTTACGAGACGGAAACCGAACCGAATGAGGTTGTCTGCCGCTTGGTTCCTTCTTCGCTTTACGCTGGTTACGGGAAGATATTGCACGGAGGCATCCAGAGCGGTCTCTTTGATGAGATCATGGGATGGTTCTCTCTTGTATTAACCGGACAGCTTGGCGTAACAGGCTCGCTTCAGATTGAGTTTCTCAAACCGTTATATGTGGAACAGGAAATTGAGGTTCGATGCCAGGCCACTTCGCAGGAAGGGGCAAGAGTCAACTTCTCGGCGGAGATCACCGATCAGGCCCGCACGGTTTGTACGAGGGCGACAGGCACGTATATCCTTGTAGAGGAGGACCGTTTTAAGCGCTTGGTCGGGGAAGAATAGTCAAAGGGCGTCCGCCGGACCATTGCAGAATTGGAGAAGTGATGTCTTTAGCACAAGAGCTGGCAAAACAGCGAGAAGTATCCCACAGGCGAATTCCGGAAGATAAATGGACGCTCATGCAGCGTGCTGCCGAAGACCTCGCTCAGTCCGGGATAAAGGAGAAGTCTTTGAAAATTGGCGACCTTGCCCCTGACTTTGCTCTCCCCAACGCCTTCGGTAAGCTGATCTCCCTGGCTGAGATGCTGAAAAACGGTCCTGTGGTGCTGAGCTTCTACAGGGGGGGCTGGTGACCGTACTGCAATCTGGAGCTGCGGTCTTTGCAGCTCGAACTGGAGCGCTTCAAGGAACTAGGAGCGACTGTTGTGGCCGTTTCTCCTCAAACACCGAACAGTTCCTTGTCAACCACGCAAATTAATCATCTCGGGTTTGAAGTGCTCAGCGATGCAGGAAATAAGGTGGCACAGCAATTCGGGATCGTGTTTCAGCTTCCAGCAGAGCTAAGGCCAATTTATGCAAGTTTCGGAATCGATCTTCCTTCGGCTAATGGAGATGACACGTTTGGGTTGCCGGTTACCGCGACCTATATTATCGACAAAAACCGAAAAATCCGTTTCGCCTTCGTGGATACCGACTACACCAAACGAGCGGAGCCTGAAGAAATTATTGAGGTGCTAAGCAGGATCTCACAGTGAGGGAAACACCCTCCGGATTCATGATAGATAGCTCACCGCCACGGAGAAACTGTCTCAGAATGGGTTTCTGTCACAAGATCGTGGCACGATGCTTCATCTCCCGGCAATGAATTGCCGGTCTATTGTCAAGTGCCCCTCCGGGACACCCGCTATTTGAGCCCACTTAGGGCGACTGATAGTAGCATGGTGCTTTAGCGCCGGGCAACCATCGTGGCACGATTCCCACCATGAATCCAGTTCTGCGACAGTTTCAGCTTCCTCGTCCACTTCTCAACCGTGCCGGGTTATGTCCAGCCTTTGCGGCAATTGTTATATGACAATCGGTCTTTTACCCAGACGTATGACGCGACCACGACTTCTATGATATACGCGGGATGTCATTGAGAAAAGACCACACCATAAAGGCAGCCGTGTAGCCGCATGCACCCGCAACGCTTCTAACGCATCCGCGTTCGGAGGACCTGATATGCTTTTGGTATAAGGTCCTCGAACGAATAACGGCTTGTTCCTGCGGCAGGCAGACCTTCCGGCGGCAGGAACGAGAGAATGTCGGAAGATGAAACCGGGGCCACACTCGGCGTGGACTGCGCGACATCCACCGACATTCTGCTATAGATGTCAGTCCCCGAATTCGCCTCCTCGCGCTCGCTCATGCATTCGTCCCCAGTGCATTCTTTTCATCATTTTCGTACGAAATGCCTTTTCCGCTTGCCAATCGGCGATACGTCCGATTTGCTCCGGAGTCAGTAAAGCAAGACGATCCCTGCGCAATTTAAGTTTTTCTTTTAGGAGGTCGCTCACCAGCTTGACAATTTGGTCATCAATTTGAGCCAATTTCTGCTGGTCGATTTTTCCGGAAAGGAACATAGTCTTCTTTTCGTCTCTCAGAGACATCAGTTCCATCCGAGTCTTACGGGTTCGATCCCGGAACCCGACGGTAAGAGCACGTATCTGCTTCTTTTGCTCGTCGGTTATACCGAGTTTCTTCTGGATCGCCTCCAATGAAGGCCCGTGATGTCCTCTACCCATAAATTCTCCCGAGGGATCAGATGGTTGGGTGACAGCTCCTTGCATCATAGGAGAGGAGGACGACATGCCAGGTTTGTCCTGAGCACCGGAAATTGCGGCCATGGGACCCATTGCCAAAAGGACGACCATCACCAGTAATAATGAACGCTTGTTCATAGAGTTACCTCCGTCTAATTTCTTTATACAAACAGACGGAGGCCACGAATTTTTGTTAAATGCCTTGAGTCGGGTCCTTCAAAACGTTGCGCGCGCTCAGACCTGGGCTGTGCGACCAACTCCGTTGACACTGTAATCATCTGCACTGAGATTTGCGCTTGAGCAAAGCGTGGCGGGACAATTCTGAGAGAGGAATGGATTCCCTTGAGACCTGTTGAACCGTCGAGACGTCATCTAAGGCTGACAGTCGGCGCAAATGCCCGCCGGACCCCTGATCAGCGTTTCCCGAATTCGGCAAGATACTCGCCAACGAATTGCCGTGGCTTTAACACTAATATTCCTTGAAAACCGGACACCTGCAACAGATGTCGGTCTCCACTTATGATCAATTTGCTTCCGCTTGCAAGTGCACAGGCAAGGAATTTGTCGTCATCGGGGTCAACACAAACAGGCCGCGGTAAACTTTCAGCAGTAAACATTTCCGCCTTGATTGTAACCAACTCCAGTATCGCCCTCAGGTCTATTGTAGCATACTGTTCAACTAAGGCTTCACTGACTCTGTAGTATTCCTCAAGGATTTTCGGGGATACTGCCAATTCCAACTTGCCGACGCGCCACGCTTTGAGAATTTGATGTGGGGGGCCGTGGAAAAAGATGCCCGACACCAAAACATTTGTGTCGAGGATTATCCTCATTTCCGGCCCCGAACTTTGGCGATGGCAGCAGTGATGTCGGATTTCTTTAGGCCGGCTTTTCGGCCTTGCCTGCGGGCCTCCGCAATCAACGCATCAAATTCTTCCATTGACGGTGGAGATATGGCTTTTAATATGACCACATCATCTTCACCCAGTACCAGAAATTGGGATCCGGCCTTCAATTTGAGTCGCTTACGGATATCCTCCGGAATAACAACCTGGCCTTTGGAAGACATCTTTGTTGTTGCTAAATCAGCCATCATGTGACTCCAAACAACAAGACATTCTTACTGGTAAGATTATGTCTTGGCAATCACGGTGCTGCAAGTGGGAAATTGGTGATATATGCTTCAGTCTGGCTGCTGTTCATGCGAGTTCTTTGGTTGTTCGCGTTGCAGGCAGAGTCAAGCCCTGCCTGCAACGGGACCACACTCCGTCATTCTGAGGCCACCATGAAACGAAACGCTCAGCGCTACACTTCAAAATCGCTCGGTGCAAGCTGCTTCTTCTCCCAGTAACCAGGATCATGCGAAGGGACCACTTCAGCGCCGATATAGTTCATGGCCTTGAACACGTAAAGCGCCTGTGTGGCGACAGGAATGTCCATAGCCAAGCCGGGAGGTATGGCCTCCTGCATATTCTCCAAGGTGTACATTGCATCTGCGGCAAGGACCAAGGGTTTCCGACCAGTTTGTCTCACAAGCAAGGACTGGTGGCCGTCGGTATGGCCTGGGGTCGGAAAGGCAACTACAGTCCGGTCACCAAACACGTCGAAGACGCCTTCGACAGTTTTGACATTCAGCTCATTGATGACCTTGAAATCTGCGGGGATATAAGCTGACCTCTCGCCGGATGCCACAGCCTTCTTGATTATCTCCAATTCCTTTTTCTGGAGGTAAATTGGAACATCCGTGCCTTTGAAGTTATCAATGGCGCCGGCGTGGTCCAGATGTCCGTGACTCAGAAGTACAGCCTTGAAATCCTTTGGCTGAAGTCCCAGTTTTTTGATCTGCACCTGAAACTCTTCATAGTCTTTCATCTCGGGGTAATACGCGTTTGTGACGGCCTCGCCCCAATATCCCACCGGATCCTTGGCAACCATGGCGTTGTTGCCGGTGTCGAAGGCCACCCAATCCTTTCCATGGCTGATAGCGAAGAACGTCACCGGAATGTTCATCGGAGTGCCTACACGGGTGTCCTTCAGCATGTACTGTGTCTGAGTCTTCAAAATTCCACACTTAAAGGCACGCGCTTTCACTTCCTGTTCAACGGCGTAAGCCGGGTTTGGTGATTGGCCGAAGAAGTCCGACGCCATGCCGAGAGCGCCGACCGAAAGGGCGGACGCCCCTGCAAACTTGAAAAACACTCTCCGAGAAATCTCGCTTGCCATTGTTGTTCCCTCCCTCCTTTGGTTGTCATCACTCTGTCATCGGGTTGACTGGTCAGGGAGTTCCCCCCTGCCTCCATTGAAGATCCGGTTTTGACTCGCGTAGCGCCCGATTGGGGCTTATGTTTGTGGAAATCGAAACGTTACCGCTATAGCATTTTCCGAACTTGAGAAAGGCTTAGGGTTCCCTGCGAGGGTCCTCGCGATCATCTCCTGACATTGAATCGGCTCGAATGGTTGGTGAAGGCCTGTTAACTGACTCGCAACTGAGAAGCTACTGGAACAACTTTGTTAGAAAGTCTGCCCTCGTTCCCGTCGGCTTGTCGTTTGAAAAGATCCTCCCTTGATCATGATTCCCCGGTTACGACCGCGGAAACCTGGACGGAAACCTGCACTGTCGGACCACGCAATCCATAGAGTCCGGCAAATTCCTCCCGAAGCTGATCTCGGAACCCCGGAGCAGCTATAGCAATGAGCGCCTCGGCACGCTGACGAATCGTTTTGCCCTTCAGGTCGGCGACACCGTGCTCGGTGACCACGTAGGCCACTTCGTTCCTGGGGGTGGTGACCGCCTGTCCCCTATCCAGGCCGGCCACAATACGAGAAGCCTTGCCGCCTGCCGCGGTCGAGGGCAAGGCTATGATGCTTCGACCGCCCTTAGATCGGTTTGCGCCCCGGACGAAGTCCAACTGTCCACCGACGCCGCTGAACTGTCTCGGACCAAGGGTGTCTGCAGCCACCTGACCTTGAAGATCGACTGCAATTGCCGAGTTGATGGATACGAGATTGTCGTTCTGAGCAATTATGAACGGATCATTCGTGAAATCCACTGGATAAGACTCGATCATGGCGTTGTCATTGAGCCATTCATAGAACTCGCGAGACCCCATCGCAAAGGTGATCACTGCTTTCCTGGGTCTGAAAGTCTTCTTCTTACAGGTTATCACTCCCCCTTCAACCAGTTTCATTGCACCGTCGGAGATCATTTCGGAATGGATGCCAAGATCGTTCTTACCTTCAAGGAAACTGAGCACTGCATCCGGCAGCGCCCCAATTCCGAGCTGAAGGCAGTCGCCGTCTTTGACCAGGCTTGCAACATTCTTTCCTATAGCCTTTTCCAGCTCACCAATGGCTGCTGGTTTCAGTTCAATCAGCGGTTCGTCCGTGGGCACAAAATGGTCGATATCCGTTACGTGGAGGTATGAGTCTCCTCCAATCCTGGGCATGTTGGAATTCACGGCTGCAATCACTGTCTTGGCGCTAAGAGCGGCCTGTTTAGTGTAATCGACGGATATTCCGAGAGAAACGAAACCGAGTTTGTCCGGCGGCGACACCGCGATCAGCGCCACATCCACCGGCAACAGGTTGTCTCGAAACAGCAAGGGTATCTCCGAGAAATAGCAGCAGGTGTAGTCGGCCCTTCCTTCATTAACGGCCTGCCTGCTCGTGGCACCGACAAACAAAGAGTTGTGCCTAAACGATTTGGTGTATTCCGGCTGACAATACCTGGCCCTGCCCATAGAGACCATGTGATCTATCTCTACGTCTTGCAATTCCGCTGCACGATCCACCATCGCTTCCACGAGACATGTGGGCTCTCCACACGCATGGCCGACAACGACCCTGTCTCCTGATTTTATTACCTTGACCGCTTCTTCAGCGGAGACTACACGTCGGCTTAAATGTATCTCCCAATTCATAAAGATTCTCCTTGGGGTAATTGATAGCCCGCCCGGCCTCTGGCTTGCGATTCTCAGAAATCGGTTCGGAAATTTCACGATAACTCTGAACAGATCATTCCTTTATGCCGGCAAGCTCTTTGGCCAGGGCCTTCTTTTGCTCCAGATTGCCTTGCCTGGAGATCATTATTCTTTGGGCTTGAGGTGAGCCGGCGCCATGCATGGATTCTGTTCTGTATCCGACCGCCGCAGTGCCCAACGTTATGTTTTCAACGAGTCGCAAAATACGCATGCGTTGCTCAGTTGGGACGGACGCCGTTCCCCGCAAATATTTCTCAATAAATTTGCCTATCTGGGGATGCTTAAGATCGCGCTCCGACGCCATCGTGACCATCAATCCCCCTGCTATGTCCTCTGCCAAACGGGCAATTTCGTAGGGAAGACGGGTAACGTTTTGTTTGCACACGTTGGCGAGAAGGAGGTTTACCAAGTACGTTCCGGAAGCTGTCTTTATGCCTTCGGATGAACAGGCTAATCCGCAAGCGTACAGCGTTTCGTTCAAATGCGTCATTTCGATGAGTTTATCTTTGATATGGGAAGCCCTTGCAGCTCCATTATAGTCGGCAGCCAGAGCAGCAGCGCCGATGAGAACATCGCCCACGCCGACCTTGCAGCCACCGTAGCTCTGCCGGTGGTATCCCGCGAATCGCTCCACCAACATCCCGCTGAATTCAGTTTCCCCACACATAAAAACATTTGCCCACGGAATGAAGACATCTTCAAAAATCACCAGGGCTTCATGGCCGCCGAACTGCCTATTGCCTACATCTATTTCACTACCCTCCAATTTCCTAGTGTCGCAGGATTGTCGGCCGTAGATATAGAAGACGCCTTCCGTATCGGCCGGAGTCGCAAAACAGACTGCATAATCCGAGTCTTCTTTCTGCATAGCTATGGTAGGCATCACCAGCATCCAGTGAGAATTCACGGCCCCAGTCTGATGGGCCTTGGCGCCTCGCACCACTATGCCGTCCGATTTCTTCTCGACAACACGCAGGTAAAGGTCGGGGTCGGCCTGTTTGCCGGGAGCCAGGGAGCGATCTCCTTTCGGATCGGTCATGGCCCCATCGACAGTTAAGTCCTGTTCCTGCATCATGAGCAGGAATTCTGTGAACCGCTTGTGATATTCGGTGCCGAGTTTCTCGTCCATCTCGAATGCAACGCTGTCCACTGCGTTTATTGCGTCCATTCCAACACAGCGTTGAAAACATGCGCCCGTCTTCTGCCCCAGGAGTCGCTGCATCTTCACCTTTCTTACGAGATCACCGGTCCCCTGATGCAAATGGCAAAAACGGTTTATCCTCTGCCCGGTCACGTGGGATTTGGCAGTCATAAGATCCTCATATTGGGGATCCTCAGCCAGGGCGTACGTCATCTTCACCGAATTCATGGATGGCCTAATGATCGGATGATTCACCGGGTCCGCAACCAATTCGCCCAGAAGGTAAATCTTCAAATTCAGTTTGCGCAAACTCTCTTCATATTGCTCCGCCGTCTTGAGCGCCATAATTGTTTCTCCTTTAAATCAATGCCGGCCGGATTGTATTAGTCCGGACGTGATGTAATCATTCTCTACGCCGAACTGCTGAACACAAGGTCGCTATGCTTGTCATGCTCCAATCTGTTTTGGAGGTCTGCCCTTACGGTCCCAGCCTCGCTCTTTGTAATAATCAGCCAAAAGTCGTCGCTCGTCACGCTCACTCAAATTTCTTCGTGTTTCAGAGACCGTCTCGGTGAAAACGAGTCTTGAGAACCTGTCTTTTTCAGGC
>DATJPW010000333.1:0-14439 GCA_035506215.1 Desulfomonilaceae bacterium | reverse complement strand
CTCAAAGCCATCATGAATATCACAAGTATCTACGACGGCGGCAAGTCCCGGCAAGACGTACGGGGCTTTCTCTTGTATCGTCGGCCAAGTGATTTCAGGTTCCAAGGGGTTGCGGCGGCCGGGAATTCTCTTTTCGAATTGGTCATCAAGTCGAATCTCTTCGAATTGTACGTTCCTTCCGAAGGGAAAATCATCAAGGGCGGAAAGGACTGCTTCAGTAGAAAATTTCCGGACGTAGCGGAAATTGAAGGTTTGATACCGTTGATCCTGCTGCAATGGAAGGACGTCCGCTTCGATAGATTGCTGGCCAGGGATCCCGAGAAAACCGTTATCAGGGTTACTTTTCAAGGAAGAATCTGGGGAGCGACCCTCGATCCTCAGACTCTTTTTCTGAAAAGACTCGTCAGACTCGGCCCGAAAGGAGACGTAGAACTCACTGCGGACTTCGGAGATTTTAAGACAGGAGATGATGGGTGGCTGCCGAGACGCTTTGAGCTTCAATCTCCGTTAGGCGCGTGGCGAACGTCGGTACAGATAAACAAGCTGGAGCGCAACCCGTTCCTGATTGAAAAGAACTTCGCTCTGGAGACAACTTTTTCGGCAAAGACCGAAAGTTGCCAATGAACATAATCAATTGAGCCGCTTGCTTTACAATCTTCTTCTTCACACTTTGGTTGCCCCTTTACTTGCAGCATACTATCTTCCCAAAATCATTATAGGAAACAAATACAGGCGGTCTCTAGCCGGGAAACTCGGTCGCTTTTCAAAGGACTTTGTACCAGAAAAACTTCCACATCCTCGCATCTGGTTTCACGCGGTTTCAGTAGGAGAGATAGTCGCGCTAAGTCCTTTGGTGCAAGCTATCAAGCGACTGCACCCGCAAGCCGCCATAATTGTATCTACAGGAACAGAAACGGGCCAGGATAAGGCGCGCAGTTTGATTGTTGAAGCCGATGGTTTTCTTTTTTTGCCTCTGGACTTTCCCATGTTCGTTGATCCTGCGGTAGAACGTATAAGGCCGGACCTATTCGTACTGATGGAGACTGAACTCTGGCCGAATTTGATTCATAGTCTCAAGAGCATCGGTGCTTTTATAGCCCTTGTTAACGGGCGCATCTCCGACCGCTCGTTTCCGCGTTACAGTAGATGGCGAAGATTTTTCTCCTCCACCTTGGATTCCATCGACCTTTTCCTCATGTCTTCCGAAATTGACGCGTCGCGAGTGGTGAAGATGGGCGCATCAACTGATCGGATATTCGTCACCGGTAACACCAAATTCGATGCGTGCTTGGGAGAAACTCCGCCTGGCACCGCCGCACAGTTGAGCCGTCTGTTGGAACTCAATGAAGCCGATACGATATGGGTGGCGGGCAGCACTCATCCCGGCGAACACGAGATTATATTGGACGCGTATAGAAAACTCTTGGTGAAGTTTCCCGAGCTAATTCTGATCATAGTGCCCAGGCATGTGGAAAGGACCCCATCCATAATTGAGGCAATGAAGGAACGAGGGATGGCCCCGCCGTTCTTGCGCAGCTCCGTTGATCAGGGCCTGAGCAGGAACGGACGACAAGTGGTAATAGTTGACAGGACCGGGGAATTATTTCAGATTTTTTCGCTGGCTACGGTAGTTTTCGTGGGCGGATCGCTGGTTCCCAAAGGTGGGCAAAATATTTTGGAACCGGCCGCGTGGGGAAAAATGGTACTTTTCGGACCCTCAATGGAAGACTTCCGAGATGCACGAGACATCCTCGTCCGCGTGGGAGCAGGCATTGAGGTAAAGAGCAGTGACGATTTGGCGCTGCGTGTTGAAAGGATTCTTTCTGATCCTCAGAAGAGTGCGGAATTGGGAAGAAAGGGACGCGAGGAAATTCTCAAACACTCCGGAAGTGCGGCAAAAAATGCTGAAATCCTTTCCGAGCGTATCGTCAAGCGCCTTGCCGAACAATCTTAGTATCGAGCTGCTTGCAAGACTGTCTCACATGTTGGTTGAAAAAATCGGGGCGCCAGCCTTCAGTCGGCGGATCACAAGAAAGGTGTCACATCTCCTTTACCTGCACGCAGGACCTGTGGAACGTCATCCAGCAGACTTATGATGGACGACGGTTGGGGCATGAACACCCCGCCGTCTACTACGAGATCCACTTGTCCTTTGTACATTTTCTCAATCTCCCTTGGATCGTCCAGAAGTTGATCATCAGGCATTCGGACCGAGGAACTCAGTAAAGGATTTCCGAGTTCAGCCAGCAACGCCTGGCAGATCCGATTATCCGGGATCCGGATCCCCACTTCCTGACGTCTTGTCAGCACTATTCTGGGAACGAGCCTGGTCGCCTGGAGCACAAATGTATATGGACCGGGCAAGTAGCGTCGCAGAATTTTGTACGCCGCGTCATTCACCTGGGCATACTCTGCTATTGCCTTCAAATCCGCGAAGACAAACGACAGATGTCTCTTGTTGTCTATTCTCTTTATTCGGCGAACTTTCTCCAATGCCTTCTTGCTTCGAATATCGCATCCAAGGCCGTAAACTGTGTCCGTGGGATAGACTATTACTCCGTCCGCCTTGAGTATCTGTACGATTTTAGTGATGTGTCGCGGCTGCGGATGAACGGGATTTATCTGAAGAATCATGACCAGGGATCCCGGAGAAATTGGCTAGAGCCATAGTCAAAAATGAGGTTCGTTTGGTGGCAAGACCGGCAGGACGGAAGGTTGATACGAGTGGGTGCGACGTCACTCATGTTTTCCGCATCTGCCGTCCCTGAAAAAGTATCTTGTTATGCTTGACCGGCGCTCCGCATGAACACGGTTCGGTGTATCAATGAGTCGTGGCTTCTGCACCGCCCTCAACAGGTTTCCGAACCCAAAGAGGCTATCGGACGACTTGTTCAGGGTACCGCTTGATCGGTTTCTTGCTTGACAGCTTTGTCTTAGGGATATTGCACCCGACCGTTCAAGAGAATATCCGGGCCTATTCGCGAGAACTGCGAATCTATAATGCGCGGGGCATCCTCCAATCTGCCTATGCCTACACCCCCGACTCCTGCCGGTGCTTCCACTCCTCCGACTATGACCGGCGCGTAGAAGAACAGGCACCTATCCACAACCCTCGCCTCGAGCGCCGCCCATGCCAGACTGCTTCCTCCTTCCAGAAGGACCGATGTGATTCCCGCACGATAAAGCCGGGAAAAAAGGTCTTTCAAGTCCACACATGTTTTGCCGGAGGTCGGTATGACCTTGGCTCCCTTTCTTTCCAATTCACGCCTGCGGTCGGCGGGCGGGTCTTTCCGGGTCGCAATTATGATCCCCGCCTTCGACGCGGGATTGAATATGTTAGCATCGGGCGGTGTTCTGAGTTTCGAATCCATAACGATCCTTACCGGATCATGCCCGCGTCCACGTGAGAGTCGGGTAGTCAGCGATGGATTATCGGCGAGAATCGTCCCGATTCCCACCGCAATGCCCGAGACTCGGTCTCTCAGGCGATGCACCTTTCGGCGTGATGCCTCGGAAGTGATCCATCGCGAGTCACCTGTACGGGTGGCGATGCGACCGTCAAGGCTCATGGCCAGTTTCAGGAAGAGAAATGGACGGCGGAGAATCACATTGGTGAGGTAAACTTCGTTAATGCGGCGGCAACGAGCTTCGTTAACGTGTCCGACAACTTCGATTCCGGCGTCTCTGAGCGTTCCGGCGCCTCCTCCTCGGACACCCGGATTGGGGTCATCAACGCCGTACCACACCTTTTTTATGCCTGCCTCACGAATAGCGTCCGTGCACGGTGGCGTACGCCCGTGATGATTGCAGGGTTCGAGCGTTACGAAAAGCTCAGATCCCTTTGCACGCGATCCCGCGGACCTGATGGCTTCGACTTCTGCATGCGGTTCGCCGGCCGCACGGTGATAGCCCTGACCTACTACACGGCCGTTCTTGACAAGCACCGCCCCTACCACTGGATTGGGCGATGTGCGCCCCAGTCGCCGTCGGGCAAGTTCAAGGGCCAGAGACATAAATTTTTCTGCTTCAGGGGGAATCCTGGAATCCTTGGGCTTGTTCATTATGAGGTCCATTTTGCGAACGCTGTTCGTCTCTGCCTTCCTTACTCGCTTCCAACTCCTCTATTTCCCGGATAAATTCATCAATGGTCGCAAAAGAGCGGTAAACTGATGCGAATCTAACATAAGCTACGTGATCCATGCGCTGAAGCGCGTCCATGACTCGATTGCCGATCTTAGTGGACTCGATTTCCTTTTCCGGGCTTTCCATCAAATCCTGCTCGATGGATTCCGCCACCGCCTCAATTTCCTCTATGCCGATGGGCCTTTTTTGGCACGCCTTAAGCATTCCCTCTATAATTTTCCGTCGATCAAAAGGTTCCCGGCGGCCGTCCTTTTTTATCACATAGGGGAGGACATCTTCTATCCGCTCGTAAGTGGTAAATCTTTTCCCACACTTGAGGCACTCACGTCGCCGGCGAATTACAGCATTATCTTTACCGAGTCGGGAGTCAATGACGCGGTCATCGATGTCGCCACAGACAGGGCATTTCATTGTCGACCACCTTATGGGCCTCCCCCGGATTGCGAATCTTTATTAAACCATATTTATAACGAATCCCGGCATGATGCAAGAAAAATAAAGAATCTTCTTTCCGTCCCCGACGGAGCCTACGGGAACGTCCAGGCAGTATTCTAACGCTACGACGAGAACTCGCTTTTTCAGACCAATGCTTTATACTTAACAAACGATGAGCGCCTTGAGATCCATGAAAAGCCTTTTCCGAACACGCGTTGGAATGACCGCGGGTGATGGTATACTGATGATATTTATAGTTATTTTGTCCGCGACCCTTTTCGTTCTAATTCCCCGCTGGGTGCTTTCCAGCGGAAAAGAACTGGAGATTCGGGCCGGTGACAAAGTCGTCGGGCGGTATTCCTTCAACACTGATAGACTGATCGATGTTTCCGGCCCCTTAGGGACTACATCCGTCGTTATCAAGGACGGCCGGGCACGCATATGCTCTTCGCCATGTCCTCACAAGATTTGCCGCGACATGGGTGATATCGGGCTTGAAGGTGGGCTTCTGGTCTGTGTTCCCAATAAGGTCATTGTTACAGTGACTAGGGAGCGATCAGACGGCCTGGACGCGGTGACCCGATGACGGATCGCGTGGTGAAACTTGCGAGGCTGGCTCTACTCCTGGGTCTGGCCACAGTTATTCATACCGCGGAAGCGTTTCTGCCGATTACTTTCGTCTGGTTCAGGTTCGGCTTTGCGAACATCATAGGTCTTGCCACCCTTGAACTGTTTGGTTTCAAGGACGCTGTCTTCATCACCCTGGGACGAATTTTTCTCGGGTCCGTGGCTTATGGGCTTTTCGGGTCACCGGTTTTCATACTGTCTTTATCCGGTGGGACCTGTGCAATCCTAGCTATGGGGATAATTTATAGCTTTGGGACAAGGATATTCTCGGAGATAGGCATAAGCGTTACAGGCGCGGTGGCGCACAATATGGCGCAGCTCGCCGTTGCATATTTCCTTCTGGTACGAAACGAAGGTATCCTTGTACTGCTGCCCGTACTGCTTCTCGCGGCCGCGGCCACCGGATTCATTAATGGCTTAGCCGCGCGGTTTTTTGTGAAGCAGTTCAGGTCCTTGGAAGAGAAACAAATCCATTCTGTGAATCGATAGGTGGCGTAGTGGGGGCGGGTTTTCTACCCGCCCGTTTTGGAGGAAATCCGACCAAGGGCAGGTTCAAACCTGCCCTTGCTTTTATAGCGTCGAGGCTATGACCACCCTTTGAATTTCATTCGTTCCCTCGTAAATCTGTGTGATCTTAGCGTCCCGCATCATTCTTTCCACTGGATATTCCTTAATGTAACCGTATCCTCCCAATACTTGAACCGCCTCTACTGTTGTCCACATGGCCACATCCGAGCAGAAGGCCTTGGACATGGAGGTATAGGCCATTATGTCCGGCGGGACACGTGACAAATCTTTCTTTACGTGATGGTCCAGCAAAGCGCAGGTCTTGTGCAATAGCTGGCGAGCCGCTGCGATCTTCATTGCCATATCAGCTAGTTTGAAAGAGATGCCTTGATGCTGGATGATCGGCTTGCCAAAGCTCTCTCTCTCCTTGGCGTATGCCGTGGCGTACTCAAAAGCCCCGGCGGCTATCCCCAGTCCTTGTGCAGCCACTGAAGGGCGACTGAAATCCAAGGTCTTCATCATTATGTGGAAGCCGTCTCCTTCTTCCGCCAGACGGTTTTCCACGGGGACCTCGACATCCTCAAAAATTAGTTCCCTGGTATCCGAGCACCGGATCCCGAGCTTGTCCTCTTCCTTGCCCACGCTAAAGCCGGGCATCCCCTTTTCAAGGATAAAGACCGACGCTCCCTTGTGCGGCGGTGCATCAGGATTGGTAATCGCATATATGGAGTAAGTGTCCGCGACCCCTCCGTTGGTGATGAAAGTCTTGGTCCCGTTCAGGATGTATTTGTCCCCCCTGCGGACTGCACGAGTCCTGAGGGCGGCCACGTCGGAGCCCCCTCGAGCTTCCGTAAGTCCGAAGGCCGCGATCTTTTCACCTGTAGAAAGCGGCGTCAGATATTTCTCCTTTTGCTCATGGCTGGCTGCAAGAATTATCGGGAGGCTTCCCAGTTCCTGACATGACAGTATGAGCGCCACCCCGGCGTCCGCTTTGGCCAATTCCTCAACCGCCACGCAGTGAGCAATCATACCCGCGGCCATGCCTCCATATTCGCTCGGGAAGTCGATTCCCATGAGGCCGTTCTCTTTCATCAGTTCCAACATATCCCACGGGTATTCCGCCTTCTTGTCACGTTCTTCCGCGCCTGGAGCTACCTTTTCCTTGGTCAGACGACGGACCATGTCTCGAAGCATGATTTCTTCTTCAGTCAAACCAAATCTTTCCACTTCTCCCATTTTGTCCTCCAACTCAAGCGGCTGAGCTTACAAGTGGCATTTTCTCACACCCGGATCACGTCCGGAATTACTTTACTCAGTTTATATACCAGTCCGCGATCCGTTTCTCGGTCTCTACAATCGGCAGGGTTATTGGCCCCGCCAAAATTCCGCGGCACACTAAGCGGAATGCCGGTCGCAAATATTCGTTAAACAAAGTGCGAAATGGTATGAAGCCGTGCCCTGTCTGTCCACGACCGGCGATCAGGAATAATCGAAAAACCCCTTGCCGGTTTTCCGACCAAGATGACCGGCGCGCACCATTTTTCTGAGCAGGGCGGGCGGTCGATACTTTGGGTCTCCGAATTCGTCATACAGATGCTGCTGAACGCTAAGCAGCGTGTCCAATCCGACGAGATCGCTAAGGGCCAGCGGTCCCATAGGATGATTTGCACCCAGCTTCATGCCTTCATCGATTTCGGCCGCGGTCGCAAGCCCTTCTTGGAAAACGAATATGGCCTCACACAGCATGGGAACCAAAATCCGGTTGACTACGAAACCAGGGGCTTCCTGAACTTCGATAGGAGTCTTACCCATTTTCGAGGCCAGCGCCTTGATAAGGGCCACGGTCTCCTCCGAAGTGGCGATGCCCCTGATGACTTCCACGAGTTTCATCATGGGGACGGGGTTGAAAAAATGCATGCCGATGAACCGCTCCGGACGTGAAGTCACCGAAGCAAGCTCAGTGATACTGAGTCCCGAGGTGTTGGTAGCGAAGATCGCGGACGGTTGCGCAATGGCGTCCAGTCTTTTGTAAAAATCTCTCTTGAGATCCATTTTTTCTATGATTGCCTCAATAAAAACATCCACATCCTTGGCCGTCTCCTCCACAGAAACGGAGGCCTTGATCCTGGCGCGAATAGCGTCAGCTTCCGCAGTTTCCATCTTGCCCTTATCGGTGAGGCGCTTCAGGTTCTTCTCGATTGTCTTGAGCCCGTTTTGCACGAATCTATCTTCGACATCGTTCAGGTTCACGTCGAAACCGCTTTGGGCAGCCACTTGAGCTATACCGGCGCCCATTAGTCCGGCGCCGATAACACCTATTTTCTTGATTTCCATCATCCAGACCCCCTCGTCATGGAATGAAATTACGGCCGATCTCGGTCGCTGTTGTACTCACCAAGCTTCAGAATTTACGAAAATCGCCACAGCTGCTTGCTTCTGGGAGTTCCGGCCGCCATGATCCTGTCCCGATTGATCGGGAATCGCGCTCCGGATTCGCCTCAACCTTGCGCGATTTCTCGCGAACCTGCAAAGTCAAATAAGCCGTCCAGCAAAGAGTATGATTAGCAGACAGCAAAGAATTGAGCAAGCTATTCCGGTGCCGGTTCAATTGATCTGGACCAAGGGGTGTGTTATTATCTTTTGTCTGCCGAATCACGGGAGAGTCACGTTCAGCGCACATATGGAGAGGAGTTCCAGATGGCAAAAGTTGCAGTCATCGGTGTAGGGCAGAGTGCGTTCGTGCGCGCTTATCCGGGCTCGATTCGCGAACTGGCGTTTGAGGCGTTCAGAGATGCAATGAAGGATGCCACCCTAAAGCCTGCGCAGATCGATGCCTCGGTCATTTGTTCCGCTCCGGAATATGACAAACAGAGGACTCCGGCCGGTCTAATGGCCGAGTACCTCGGATTAAACCCTCAGCCTACCTTTTACGTTGAGAGCGTATGTTCTTCGAGTTCCAGCGGGCTCAGGACGGCTTACGCCCTCATTGCTTCGGGGCTTCATGATGTAGTGATGGTGCTGGGTTTCCAGAAAATGTCGGAAATCACTTCCGCGGAGTCGCAGGAAAGAATGGGCCGAGGCGCGGACATTCAATGGGAAGCCCCGTTCGGCACCATGATGCCTGCGTACTACGCAATGTACGCTCGCGGTCATTTCGAAAAGTACGGCACCACCGAGGAAGATCTCGCTCTGATCCGGGTCAAATCCTCGACGTACGGAGTGATCAACGAAAAGGCGGTGTTCCGGAAGGGACTCACCTTGGACAAGATCATGGAGCCGAAATACATTGCGACGCCGTTGAAAATGTTCGACTGCTGCGCCAATGCGGACGGCTCATCGTGCGTGATCCTGGCTTCCGAAGAGAAAGCCAAGGACCTCAGCAAGAAGCCCGTGAAGATCCTGGGGCTCGGTATGGCTACGGCGCCGATAAATATGGCGGGCAGGGATAGGTTTTTCGGGCTGACCTGCGCTCAGGGAGCAGCCAAGAAAGCCTATGAGATGGCAGGAATAAAACCTTCGGACGTAGATGTTGCAGAGGTGCATGACTGCTTTACCATCGCGGAAATGATGGCGTACGAAGACCTGGGTTTCGCAGAGCCCGGCCGCGGCAAAGAGCTTATTCGGAACAAAGAGACCTACAGAGAAGGCAAAATTCCGGTGAACGTAGACGGAGGACTGTTGTCCAAGGGGCACCCGATCGGCGCAACAGGAGGGTCCCAAATCAGAACTATAGTCCTACAGCTCCGTGGCGAAGCCGGCGAGATGCAGGTTCCCAATGCCAAAATCGGGCTGGTCCACAACATCGGAGGTGTAGGCATCTACGGGAACGTGAGCATTTTCGGGGTCGATTGAAAGAAAAACTCTGAATAATGCGAATTCTCGCGCAGCGTCTGTGGAGGAAGCGGCCATGCGAGTCATAGCGCGAGACAGTCTTTGCATACAACTCGTTCAGCCGAGGCACTTTGAAGAGTGCCCTTTGGAGGAGTGACATGGGATTTGAACAATTTGGAGTAATTAGCTTTACGGGCTCTACTAAGGCTGAAGAATTTGTGGAGTTTCTCAAGAACAACGAGATCCGGGGAACTCTCTGCAAATCCTGCGGGGCCAAGTATTTCCCGCCGCGTAGCGATTGCAATGTATGCCTTGGGTCTGAAATGGACTGGTTTACGATCTCCGGACCCGGGACCCTCATTACATACACCAAGGCGATGTTTGCGCCTGCAGGGTTCGAGAAGGATGTGCCCTATGCGTTGGCGGTCGCGGAATTCGCGGACGGGATCAAAGTTTTCGGCAGAGTGGACAAATCGATCCCCGACGAAGCCATTAAGCCCGGCATGAAAGTGAATGTTCGTACGGTCAATCTTGACGACGGACACCTGAGTTACGAGTTCATCGCCGCCTAGAGGGAAGATGAAGAAAATCCTGGAGGGGCCGTTTTTTCAATAACGGCCCTCACAGACTCAATCCCGCTGACTCAAGGATATTCCCATCAGTCTCGGTACACGCGCGATCGTCAGCCTGGCGAGAGCCGAGATACAAATTGCGAGTCACCACACCGGTATGATGAGCCCTATTTGTGGAACACGACAGTAGTCTTGTGTAGAGAAAGGGGGCGCTCTTATGGCCGAGTTTGACAAGGCCAAATATAAGGCCATCGAACGGGAAGCCTACAGTCGAAAGGCCCGGAGTTACGAAAAATACGGCTCGGCAATCTTCGAGAATTTGGCATCGCCACTCTTAGAGATGTCGCAGATCAGGCCCGGCGAGAAGGTGTTGGATGTTGCATGTGGAGTGGGGATACCTTCATTAGCCGCAGCCAAATTGATTGCGCCCGGAGGTTCCCTGGTGGGCGTTGACTTGGCGCCGGGCATGGTTGATCTGGCTCGTATCCGGGCGCAGCGATTGGGTTTGAGCAACGTTTCTTTTCAAGAAGCCGACGCGGAACAACTCCCGTTCCCGAATGAATCCTTTGATGCAGTCCTTTGTCATCAAGGGCTTGCACATTTCACGGATAGAACCAATGCCTTGAGCGAGATGCGCCGCGTGCTGAAGCCTGAAGGGCGCGTGGCTCTTTCAGTCTGGAGTACACCGGACCGGACGGTTGTAATCGGCATGGTGGCCAGGACCATTGCAGATCTGTGGCCAGCGGCCATAGTTCCGGGAGCGCCTACGTGGTTTGATTTCGGCGCTTCGGGAGCTATTGAGACAATCATGCGTGAAGTGGATTTCCGGGAGATTCACAGCACGAGAGTCGATCACCCGTTGGAAGTGCCGGACGGGGAAGAGTACTGGCAAACTAACCTGGGGATCAGCGGCCGACTGGAGATGCTACTGAACTCTGTTCCAAATGAAATTTCACAGAAAATTGCGTCTAAAGTGAAAAGTGAAGCAGAAAAGTGGCGTGAGGGCACAATTCTGCGCATCCCTTGTGAAGAAATCATATGCCGAGCGATCAAGTAGAACGGTTCTAACCCGTCCTCCAATGAATTGGTTATGAGGGATTCTTCTGGATCTGATATTGATTTGCGCACATTAATCTAATTTGACCAGCACGGAGGCCGATCACTACCAGCTAACAGTAGGGCCCGGCGTCCCGAGACTGTCTCAGAATTACGGCGTATCGGATTTTTCGTGTAGGGGCGCTTCGAGAAGCGCCCTGATTTCGGGCGGTTCACGAACCGCCCCTACGGATGACATCGCGAAATAGATAATTTTGAGACAGCTTCTCCCTTCCGGGCCAATGGTTTAATAAATTCTTTGACGAATGCATATATGCGGCATTCCGGCTTGGATCAGGTGGCCTATGGGGGAACAGCGGTACCGTATTTTCGTGGGCACTTCGGGCTGGACCTACGATGACTGGTCAGGACGCTTTTACCCGGGAGACGTCAAGGGCGCTGACCGTCTGTCGTTTTACGCGGATCAGTTCAACACCGTCGAGGTCAACGCCACTTTTTACCGACTGCCTACCGAACCGATGATAAAGGCTTGGAACACCAGGCTGGGGCAAGATTTTCACCTTGTTGTGAAAGCTTCGCGTGTCATCACTCATCTGAAAAAGCTTCAGGATTGCAAGGAGCCGCTGGAGAGGTTCTTCGAACAAGTCTTGAAGCTTAACCGCCTCAAAGTGATCTTGTGGCAGTTGCCGCCTTCTTTGCACAAGGACGTGGATCGCCTCGCAACTTTCCTGTCCGAACTCCCAAAACAGGTTCGTCACGCGGTGGAGTTTCGTCATAAGAGTTGGTGGGATGATGAAGTCGGAAAGGCGCTTTCGGACCATAATGCCGCGTTTGTCGCGGTAAGCCATCCAAACCTTCCGGAGACTGTTCACCCGACGACGGATTTTCTGTATGTGAGGTTTCATGGACAGGAACGAGATCTCTACCGATATGATTATACCGACCAAGAACTCTCACACTGGGTGTCCATCTTGAAGCCGCATATCAAGGGCAGGATTTTGTACGCCTTCTTCAATAACGACTACAACGCGAACGCCCCTCGAAACGCCCTGACGCTGAGGAATTTGCTTTCCGGTTCCAAATAGATTTTATGTGATTCACTTTTTGAAGCAAATTGGTCCGGCAGGGACGCCGGACCCTACCATTGGGCGGCAGTGCCCCCGCGCCACGCGGGATCAAATTGGATTAATAGATTTGACGAAAGTCGCGCGTGCATCACTTTCGGAAGCCGGGTGTCATGTCAAAAACCGGCTTTCGTTTGTCGGCAAATGCAGTCATGCCCTCTTCAGCGTCAGGATGTCCGGCACATGAACAAAGGGCATCCCTCTCCAGCTCCAGATGCGTCTCGAAAGAGTTGCTGAAAGAATCGGTCATGAGCCTCTTGGAGTGCCCAAAGGAGTTCAAAGACCCCTGAGTAAGCTCCTCTGTCATTGTCAGTGCTTCTTCCAACGCGCGCCCGTCTTCGACGATTTTGGTGACAAGGCCCCATTCGAGCGCTTGTTCCGCGGTGATCAGCCGATCGAACGCAGCTATCTCCATAGCACGCGCCAGTCCCACAAGCCTCGGAAGGGTGAATGTTCCGCCTCCGTCTATCGTCAGGCCGTAGTAGGTATAGGCCTGTCTCATTACGGCAGACTTGGCCATCACCCTGAAATCGCATGCCAAAGCTAAAGAAAAACCGGCTCCTGCCGCCACCCCGTTTATCGCGGCCACCACAGGCTTTTTCATACGGCGAATCTCCAATACTGCTTGATGAAGCCGCCCAGCCAGGTGATGGAGTGCCGCAGGATAACCTTCAGGCAAACTCTTGACCCATTTCAAGTCTCCCCCAGAGCAAAACGTCGTCCCCACCCCTGAGATGATCACACCTCTCACAGTGTCGTCCACCGCCAGATTGAAAAGGTGTTCGGCGAGGATGGTAATTGTCTCTAAGTCAAAAGCGTTGTAAGCCTTCGGCCGGTCAAACAGGAGGGTTGCTATCTCATCGCACACGGACGCTTTGATTGGCTCTTGCATTTTGGTCTCCATCAAACAATGTTGGAAATGGCTGAACTTTACACATGGGCCAGGGGGACCCGGCAAATACTTGATAAATTCCCCTGATCCTGCCGTACACAAGTTAGCTGATCCGGCAGCCGAAACAATACATTTTTTGGACGCCTGCAACAAATATTTCGTTTTGATCCGAGTTTATACAGTTACTTTCGACGGATTTGTCAGTAACAGATTCGGTACCCCTGGTCTTCCAGTTCGGCTATTAGCCTACGACCTTCCTGTTCGTTTTCCACCGGGATCCATAGTCCGAAACCAATTACGAAGAGGCGCCCCTCATCTGTATAAAGTCTGAGCGGTCCGCTGGATTTTCGGGAAGTTTCAGCTGATTTTTGGTCTTGATCTTCTGCGTCCACATTACACCTGCTTGAAATCCTTATGGAGGACCGTTTGCCTTTTTAAGGATACAGACTCCTTATGCGTCCTTAATTTTACAAAAATGTTCGATGCAAAGGATAGCCGTGGCGAATCGGTATTCCAAAAAAGTTGTCTTTTCATCACTTTTCTTTTGAAAACCTGCTCAAGCTTAGGCCAGAATAACATGAGAATTGTTATCGCGACCCGGATACGGAAAAACCCCACACATTCAATCGTTTTCAAAGCAGATCGGGGGGCGTATTCAAATTTGCTGGAGGGACATCCTACTTTCTTCTTTGAGGGGGACGGCAATGAAGACTCCGTTAAGGCTCAGACTCGGTTTCAGTCTGCTGATCACATTTTTCTTGTTTTCAGTTCCGGTTTTCAGCAGTGCGGATGAACTCACGGCATCCGCGCGGCGAGACACGTTCTCCGAGGAGGAAAAAGAAGGCCAATGGGCAGTCATCCTGAAGTTCAACCATCCGGTCTTTGCCTCCAACCTGTCAAACGCCATGAAGGTGACAATGGACGGCGTGGAACAGGCATTTGACCTGTTCTCAATGGAGGATGACCAGGAACCTACACGCGCATTGAGTGAGTTCCGACTGGTTCCGACCAGGACACTGTCCAAAACCGGTTCGGTCAGAATTGTCATTGAAAAGGGGCTGTCCGACGCGTCCGGAAGGCTGACATTAAAGCGCCAATTTGCATATCAGTTCCTTTCTTCAAAAATGATTTCGGTGACGAATTTCGGGACCTACTACCAATCAAAATCGGACAAGGGACTGAATCTGACTCTGTCGGGGCCGGTCGACGAACGCGAGCTTGTTGAGGCGATGAAGCTCCAACCCGCCGTACA
>DATJPW010000332.1:0-19711 GCA_035506215.1 Desulfomonilaceae bacterium | reverse complement strand
CTTAAGAATAACTTCATTTCCAAGAGAAGGGTTGACAACAAAAATAGGTGCGACAAGTGCGCCCGCTGTGGCGGCCAACCCGCAGCCTATACCGAATGTGAGCGCACTGATTCGACTGACCCCCACTCCCTGTAAAGCTGCTGCCTCCTTGTCCTGGGCTACCGCGCGTATGGCCCTGCCTATTCTGGTCCTAAGCAGGAAGAGGTTCAGGCTCACGATGAGCAGAACGCCGATCAGGATTGCTGCGAGCCTTTCAACGGTTATGACCACCCCACTCATGCTTATGATGCCTTTGAACGCGGAAGGCACTTTCTTATCCAACTCGCCAAAAGCGATAACCGCAAGCATTTGTAGCACCCAGGCCAAACCAACAGCGGCAATGAGAGATGTAAGCTCAATGTTCGGCCGCGTCGTCAGCGGCCGAAAAATAAACTTCTCAAGAAGTACGCCTAGACCTCCGACGAGCACTAGGGCGGCTACAAGCGTAGCGAAGAAGTTTAGCCCAAATTGACCAAACAAGTAGTAAGCTACATACCCGCCGAGCATGTACATCTCGCCATGGGAAAAATTTACGATTCCCATGATGCCGAAGATCAGACTCAATCCCAGCGCGATGAGGGCGTAGTTAAGTCCGAGCATCAATCCATTCAGGGCGCCCTGAGCCAAAAGATACGGTTCCATAGCCCACTACCTTTGATCTTCTGCTATCCCTTATCAACTAAACTTCACTCAGGCTTCAGCGCACTCGACGCAACATAGCCGCGTTGCGGGGCCATGATGGACCTTTAGTAGGCGGGCAACCCCAGCCCCGGTAACGGAAGCCACTCGATTTCAACAACCTTGCCGCCTTTCGCTTGGCCCAACATCATGCGGTGGACGAATTGGCGGTCGATCCCATACTTCTGCTTTCCCACTAGAACAAATGGTCCGAAGCTGGTATCGAATTTTCGGGTATCTTCCACAACCTTCGAAACCTTTTCAGTGTCCGTCGTTCCCGCTTTTTTCATTGCCTGAGAAAAGATTTCGCACATTGCGTAAGACGTTACATGGTGCGGCGCGAGGTTATCTTTGAATTTTTCACGATATCGCTTTGAAAGCGCCTTTGTTTCGGGGCTACTGTTCGGTCCGTCAAGGTCTTGTCCGTAAGCGAACCAGAGACCTTCCGCGGCTTCGTCTCCGCAGAGCTTCACAATTTGGGTCGGGTTGGTCCCGCATGTCCAAGCCTTGGCCCCCTTATAACCAAGTTCGTAAAGTTGCTTCACGACCACGGCGCCATCTCCGGGAGCGCTAACTGCGACATCGATGAGGTCGGGTTTCTTTGCCAATATGCGGGTAAGGAACGGATACATATCCTTCGTGCCGCGCTCAAACAGCTCCTCGGCCACTACTTCCAGGCCGTTCGCTTTTGCCGCTTCCCGGACAGCCGCGGCAGTGTCCCACCCGCTCGTGTCATTCGGGTTAATTTGGGCTACTGTCTTGATCTTTGGATTATTTTTTGCAACCCATGTGTACATTGCCGGGGCTATTTCCATTTGAGATATCGTTTGTCTGAAGGAATAGGGTTTATCGGGGCCAAGAATTTCCTTGCCCCACCAGAGGCTGGTGGTAACCACCTTTGCAGGCTGAGTTACGGGAAGCTCTGCCATTCCCGTTGCAGCGATTACGCCGCCTATCAAATACTGTATTTTGTCTTGCGACACGAGCCTGGTGGCATTTGCAGCCGCCTCGGAAGGCTGACCTTTGTGGTCGTACGCTATAGTCTGGATCTTGTATACATCTTCACCGATTTTCAGTCCGCCCGCTTTATTCACATCCTCTGCAAAAAAATCATTCATGCGCGCCAGACCCAAACCCCATTCAGCAGCAGGACCGGACAGGGGAAGTGTGGACCCAACCTTGAGCACTTTCTCGGCAGCCGCGGCGTCCGTGACCAGACAGGGGGCAGCAAGAAAGACGAATAATGCGAGCCAAAACCAAGCACTGACGACTTTCCTCTTCATGTACTCCTCCTTCATTTTGTGTGAAAGACATATTACCCGGACCGGTTCCAGGGTGTGGGATTATCCTCATCGTTTTCGCCACAGGGTTCCAAGGCCTGTGAACCTATCGTGCAAAGATCACTGAATCTTGTGATTCATACAATGAAGCTTGCTATGCCAACTCACTGATCTATTTCTTACGAACTCGCACCAGTGGCGTCTTGTACTGGGTCCTTTCGATAGCGCCGGGCTGCACTGTGTTCACGGCGATCCGAATGGTCAACAGTTCCCTGACCTTGTTTTCAATGTCTCGTCTCAGTTTCGTCAGGTCCGGAACTGATTCCCGAACCTCGACGTCCACCGGTATGGGATCATCAAACCGTACCTGTTCAGCATAATCCTTTACGACCTGGACGTATCCGGTGAGATGGGGCTCAAAATGCTTGAGTACAACGTCCCGTATCGCCGATGGGAAGACATTCATAGCCTTATAGATGAGCATATCGTCGACTCGGCCGATGCAGCGTATCCTGGGCGAAGTCCTACCGCACGGGCAGTCCATACCTTCCACCCGGACGAAGTCATGTGAAGCATAGCGGATTATTGGGGTCGCTTCCCTGGCTATAGTTGTGTAGATTGGTTCTCCGCAGACCCCCGGTTCCCAGGGAAGGTGCTTCCCCGTATCCGGATCCATGAGTTCGACCATCACGTATTTTTGAGCCACAAAGTGCATCCCTGATTCGTGTTCGCACTCGGACCACATTCCGGGTAAGACATCGGCCAGTCCCATGATCTCGCGGACTGTATCTGCTCCCCAAAGCTCTTTAATTTTGCGTCTGATTGAGTCCTCAGAGAGGCCTGACTCGCCGCCACCCAGTACCTTTTTGATACCAAGCTCCTTCGCGGAAATGCCTATAAAGTCTTGGCAGTGCTCACCCAAGTAGATGTCGAAGGAAGTGGTACCGAGAATCGCAGTACAGTGGAGATTCCGGAGCGTCTCCAGCATCCGGAGAGTTGTAAGCCCACCTGCCCAAACTACAGTGGCCCCTATATGCCTCATTCCTCCAAAGTACGGCTCACCACCGGCAAAAATTGGGGTCCCCACGACGTGCGCTACTACATCTTTTTTGCGTATTCCCGCAGTGTAAGTAAAATTGGCCAGAGCATCCTGCCACGTTCTAAGATCTTTTCGAGTGACCCCGTAGTAAACCGGGCGCCCGGTTGTTCCCGATGACGAAATCACTTGAACAATGTCCTTGGTTTTGGCCACTTGAATCGACCCAAATGGCATATCTTTGTCACCCTGCTGCTGTGCAAACCTTATCTCTTCTTTTGTCATGAAAGGCAGCTCCAACAGGGAATCAAAAGAGGATATCTTCAAATCCGGTTTCAGATGATTCTTGTAGAAACCCGGCTTCTTTGTCACTGCACTTACGAGGTTCCTCATCTTTTCCAGCCAGTACCCTTGAAGTTCCTGCCACGGCATTGTGTCAAATTCTCTATTCCAATACTCTCCCATGATTGCTCCCCTTTCAAAAAGTGAACCTGTAAAGCCTCATCCTTGTGCCATGTCATGCGGATCGCATTTTCTTCACTTCCTTAATGAAGTCCCCCACCATCTCTTCGAGCGAATAGGACAGCTTCCACCCCCACTCCGCTTCGGCCAAATCACCTCTTATCTGCCTGGGGATATTCTTTAAGATGACCATGGCATTGTGCTCAGGGCGAAAAGTGATTCGGGCGTTCGGGTAGTGCTTCTTGACCTCATCGGCCAGCTCTCGGGCGGTCGGGGCGGGAGTGATCTGACCCACGCCGTAGATGCGAGTCTGCATCCGTTCCTCAGGCGCATCATGAAGCATGACCAGGCTCCTCACAGCGTCCCGGATGTACAGCATCGGCATCACTGTGTCCTCCGGGACCCAAGCTTCGAAAGGATTCCCCAACACAGCAGCCTCAATCATCCTCGGGCAGTACTGTCCTATGCCTTGTGCAACCGCGCCCGGGCCCACTATCTGGGGAAATCTCAAGCATCGGAAATCTATGCCGAATTTCCTCAGATAATACATGCCGAGGAGTTCCCCAAATACCTTTGTGATCCCATAAATATTTGTCGGCCTCTGGATGGTCTCTTCAGTAACCACCGTATCCGCGGAAACTCCGTAAGACCCAATTGAGCTGGTAAATATCACCTTTTTTACGCCAAAAAGCCTTGCAGCCTCCAAGACATGAAAAGTCCCAAGCGCATTGACATTGAAGCAAGCCCACGGATTCGCTTCCGAGGCCACAGTCAGCATGGCGGCCAAATGAAAGACGGTCTGCACGTCGTATTCTTTCACTGCATTCAACGCTTGGGGCCAGTTAGTCACATCTCCCTTTATCTGTTTAAGGTCTCCTAACTTTTCTTTCTCCAGATCATCGTTAATAAAAACGTCAAAAATAATGACCTGCTCTCCCCTTTTGAGGAAGGCTCGTGCCAGTTCGGAACCCGTTAACCCTGCTCCGCCTGTAATTAAAATCGCCACAACTAACCTCCGCTCAGCTTTAGCCTGGTCCGACGAATCACCTCCGACGGCAAGTCCATATGGCTTTTCGTCTTACCGATGGAGTTTACCAATTGTAAACATCCACGCAAAACTTATAGTCTTTTGTATGAATATATTACTATCAATATCTTGGCTTTCTTTTCACCTAAACTCCTTCCGGAATGGGGGATATCAGCATCAAAATAGGCAGAATCACCCTGTTCCAGGATGTAACTCTTCCCTTTGAAGAAGAACTCCATGCGGCCCTCCAAAACTAAGATGAATTCCTCTCCTTGATGTCGAAAGTCAGTCTGAATATCGACTTTCTGATCGAATCCGACGCTAACGAGAAGCGGCTCCATATTCTTTCCTTTTTTTTCAAGAGCCAAGCCTTCGTAAATATAGCCGTAAGGAGTACCTCCCTTATCGATTTCCTTTCGTTGATTTTTTCGGCTGATAGCCAATTCCTGATCCTGAACAGGCCCTCCTGCTTTCGGCAGCAGGTCGGTGACATCGACCCCCAGGGCTTCCGCAATTCTCCCAAGCGTCGAAATCGGCGGCGGGTTCTTGGAGTTCTCGATTCGAGACAAATACCCCTTAGTAAGGCCGGTTCGTTCCGCCAATTCCGCTAATTTAAGATTCTTCTGTTTTCTAAGCTGCTTAAGCTTTTTCGTGATAACACTTTCGTCCATATGTTCACCCCGCGGTTAGTTTACTATTAGTAAACAAACCGTCAAGATTTTTTTTCGAAGGAGGTAATAATTGCGGAAGCCGAATCTGATCAGCATTCCTGTGCGTCTAGGAAAATGTTTTTCACAATGTTCGCAAACGCCTTTTGTTGTCCGCACTTGTTATCGCTATCGGGAAACCTCTTGTACCCTAAAATTCAATTTTCATGATATTGTCTATTGACCGTAGACACCGTTAACCGCGCGGCCATGAGAACGGATTTCATGAAGAGCAAAAATCCAACGCGCATAAATCTCTGGTCAAGAGAACTGGACGATCTTCGAGAAAAGGGTCTTTACAGAGTTATGCCCTCCATTGCAGGGCCACCGGGAAGAAAATTACTCGTGGACGGCCGGGAAGTACTCAACTTCTCCGGCAATAATTATCTTGGTCTTGCTACACACCCGGCGGTTGTACAGGCTGTGTCACGCTACACCCAACTCTATGGGGCCGGTTCCACCGCCTCCCGATTAATCGCGGGAAACACTGAAGCGCACAGAGAACTGGAATCGGAGATTGCCAAGTGGAAAGACACTGAGTCTGCGTTACTCTTCGGCAGTGGATATCAGGCCAATCTCGGGATAATTTCCTCGTTGATGGGGAGCGAAGACCTGGTGATTTCCGACGAGCTTAATCATGCGAGCATCATTGACGGATGCCGGCTATCAAAAGCCGATGTCAAGATCTGTTGTCATCTCGATCTAAATCAGCTTGAGGACCTGCTTCGATTGAAGGGTTACAGGCGCAAACTTTTGGTGATTGAATCCATATTCTCTATGGATGGTGACCAAGCGCCTCTCGCTGAAATAGGTGAGCTTTGCACTCGCTGGGGAGCGCTTTTCATGGTGGACGAAGCACATGCCACGGGGCTTTTTGGCCCTCAGGGACAAGGTTTGGCCGCGGAGCAGAGTGTGATTCCGGATATCCAGATGGGGACATTGAGCAAGGCGGCGGGCACATCCGGCGCGTACGTAGCCGGCAGCAGGGAATTGATAGAACTTTTGGTGAATAGGGCCAGATCGCTGCTTTACTCGACCGCCGCACCACCCGGTGTTATAGGGGGCGCGCTTGCGGCCTTGAATATTATTGCCTCTGAAGAGGGCTCCATGCGGCGAAAGATGCTGAAAAGAAATGTCAAAGTTTTCCAGGAGCTGTTGATTTCAAGACTGAATTATCCGTACGGGGGAAGTCATATTGTTCCGATCCTCATTGGAGACTCTTCGCGTACCATGAAAGTGAGCCGTGAGTGTCTTGAACAAGGGATTTTCGCTCAGGGCATTCGGTATCCGACTGTTCCTGAAAGCAGAGCGCGATTGCGACTCACCCTCATGAGTGACCACCTGCTGGAAGACCTCGAAAAAGCTACTTCGGTATTGAGAGATGTTCTGGCGATGACCGCAGTTCCCGATCCGAAGCGGCAAAACATTAAGCAGGCTGGTAGTTGATAACGGGATTTGCTGAAACCGCGTCCCGCGGCAGAAATTTCATTGGAAGGAACAAATGTTTGATTCGATTGAATCAGTGGAAAAAGGCCTGCTGAAGGAGAACTACATCCCCGAACGTTCTCTTGCCACAGTGCTTTATCTGGCTTGGCGGCTTAAAAAACCCGTCTTTCTCGAAGGAGAACCTGGAGTCGGAAAGACGGAAACTGCTGTGGTCATGGCTAAGGCATTGAAAACCGACCTTATCCGCCTGCAATGCTATGAAGGCCTCGACGCCAATCATGCCCTTTACGAGTGGAATTATCCCAGGCAGATCCTGGCCATCAAAATAGGTGAAGAGTGCAGGAATGATCCCCAAATAGTCGGTCGCACCATCTTTACCGAGGAGTTCTTGATCAAGCGACCTCTCTTGCAGGCAATCCTATCAGCCGGTGAACGCGAACCTGTCCTTCTCATTGATGAAATCGACAGGTCTGACGAGGAGTTCGAGGCCCTGCTTCTTGAGGTGCTCTCGGACTTCCAGGTATCCATACCCGAGATAGGAACTCTCAGGGCGGCCAGACGTCCGCTGGTCATTCTCACTTCGAACCGTACCCGGGACATCCATGATGCTTTGAAGCGCCGCTGCCTATACCACTGGATCGACTACCCGAGTCCCGAGAAAGAACGCGAAATAATTTCCGCGCGAGTTGACGGAATTTCCGAGGAGCTGGCGAGGCAGGTCGCGTTGTTCATGAGGCGTGTTCGGCAAGAGGACCTCCTGAAGAAACCGGGGATTGCCGAAACTCTGGATTGGGCGTTAGCGCTGCTCACCTTGAACAGAGACTCCCTGGATGACAAGACCGTCGAAGAAACTCTGGGCTGTATTTTGAAATATAGAGAGGATATTGTCCATTTCAATGAACTTTGGAAAGAGCCGCAATTCAGGGCCTCGTTCTTGGACGAGGTTCTCGAAACCATGTGCTAGGATTCTCCTTTGATCGCAATTTTCCGCGGGGCTTCAGAAGCCCAAAGTTAATACCATTAGTAATCTGTTCGTCATGCCCACACAGACCATGCAGGAACATTCTTTGACCGAAGCCGTGATCTCATTCGGTCGTCTTCTAAAGGACCACGGTTTTGCAGTTTCTACGCCTTCAGTAATGGATGCGCTGGCGGGGATTTCCTGCATAGGTGTCGAGAGCATTCTGGACTTCAAAGAGGTGCTGAGGGCGGTCTTCATGACTCGTGTGGAAGAATCCGCCGCTTTTGACCGATTGTTCAGAGAATTCTGGATCGACAGATTTGTCGAAGATGTGGCAGGGGAAGAGCAAATCTCAGACGACCAGCCTGGACAGGAGGACACAGGCCCAGACGCGGGTGGCGAGATCATCCTGGTGGAAGCCGCCGCTCAACCTTCCCAGGAGAAAGATGTCTGGAATGCCGAGCAGTATGTCATCTATTCTCCTCATGAGGTTTTGCGTGAACAGGACTTCGGGGCCCTGCCAAAAGGAAACGATGAACGAATAGAAAGGCTGATTCAGGAAATCTTGTCACCGTTGCTGAGGCGTTTGGCCGTGAGAAGGCGACGATCTTCCTCAGGTGTGCACCTGGATTTTCGAAGACTCTTGAGAAGGAACATACGTTACGGTGGAGAAATATGGGAATTGCCTCGATTACGGCCCAAGGTCCGCATCAGAAAGCTGGTTTTTTTGTGTGATGTGAGCGGATCCATGAACCCGTATCTGCCTTTCATGTTGAGGTTCATAAAAGAGCTTCAACAACTCCCTATCCGTGTGGAGACATTCGTCTTCGCAACGCGGCTGCACCGTGTCACTAGGCTGCTCAAACGGTTGGCCTTTGCTCGAGCTATGCAGGCGGTCGCAGCTCAAGCTCTGGATTGGTCGGGCGGCACTCGTATCGGGTCGTGCTTGCGCGAGTTCACCAGACTACGCGGTGGTGGAATGCTCGGGTCTTCAACTGTAGTGCTGATATTCTCAGACGGATGGGATCGGGGCGATCAGAAATTGCTTGAAAAAGAAATGAGCAGAATTCATCGAAGATCCTACCGGGTGCTTTGGATCAATCCGCTGATGGGGGGACGCGGATACGAACCCACTTGCAAGGGCATGAAAACTGCTCTACCTTACATTGACTTTTTCCTTCCCGGACACAATATCTCAAGCCTGGAAAGACTGGCCGGCACTCTAAAAGGGATCCTGTTCTGAATCCCGGCCGTTTTGACACAAAATGCGTCTCAGTGTAATCTGATCTTCGGATCCATTTGTCTCGAATTTAATTCTGACCTGTTTGAAGACTTTCCGAGGGTGGAGATGAAATCAATTGCTTTACAGCCCGTCAATCTCTCTAAGGCCGCTTCGTTTGTTTGTGACTTGAAAATCTCGTGGCGCGCCTTCGTGGTCATGCTGAAATCCGAGAATCGGGCCGCGCGGAAAGCCAAAGGGGTCAGTCCAGCCGATGCTTTCTTCAACTTCATAAAGCTATCTTTTCTGAAATCCTCATTGGTGAAATACCGGCACATGGTCCGGTTCGGCGACCAAGTAGTCATGGACTCAACATTTCCACCCTTTCCGTCGCGAGCCTTTGACAAACGTGTCCGAAATTACATAAACAATTTGGACCTCACTGAACTCCCCACAGGCATCGTCTCGCTATCGACGACGAACGCGTGCCCTTACGCTTGTGCGTTCTGTTCCACCAACGCGCGCAGAGACACGGTCACCGATCTGGATGAAGAGTTGTTGAAAAAGACCATATCTCAGGTGGAGGGCTTGGGAGTGCCATCCATTATTCTGCACGGCGGCGAACCCCTATACAGATATGACCGTTTTCTGCGTCTCGTAAAGCACGTCAGCAACGATACCTGCTTGTGGATGTTCACAACCGGGTATGGAGCTACTCCGGAAAGAGCAAGGGAGCTGAAAGAAAACGGCCTGTTCGGTGTTTGGGTGAGTCTGGACCATTTCAAACCCGAGGTCCACAATCGGCTCAGAGGAAACCCCGAGGCTTTTGACAATGCCTGTAGAGCGGTGGAATATTTCAAGCAGGCGGGAGTTTATACCTGTCTTTCCCTGGTGCCGCCAGCCGACTTCCTCGAACCGGAGAATTTCAAGAAGTACTACGATCTTGCTCGCGATCTGGGCGCGGCTGAGATACGGGTTATGGAAGTAAAGCCGTCAGGAAGAGAAGCCTGCCAAGGAGTAATTCCTCACAGTCCCGTGCTTGAAAACCTTCAAAAAGAGCTTTTCAAGGACCCTGCTTATCGAGAATATCCGCCGTTAAGCGGGCTGTCCACATGGCTCGAAAAGGACCCGGCGCTCGGCTGCCAATGCAGATTCGAATACCTGTTCGTAACCTCGACCGGCGAGGTTCAGCCCTGCGAGGCCGCAGAAATCTCGTTTGGGAATGTGCAAGATGAAGATTTTCTGGAGATTTACAAACGTGCTTGCAGAGCTTTTCCACAGCCTGCCACCGGCTGTATCCCGATGGTGATGTTTCCCGAAGTCCGCGAATTCCAGAAAGTGAAGGACCAACTGTCGTCCCTCGAGAAGTCGGACCGATCCACGGAAATCATGGCCGGTTTCCAGGCACGGGGTATTATACCTGGATGTTACCGGCCGCTCTGGTCCATGTATCAGCACAGATTGAAGGCATACCGTAAACGTCGCGCCGCAAGCGCGGCGTATCAAGCCTAGCGAACCACATTTATGCCGGATTATCTCTAACGTGACGGCTGCATGAGTGATGATGGTCGGCACGTAGTTGGGCGCTAACGCCGCGGATCAGGGGCGGCTGTGAGTCGTCCGCTGGATTCGTTTTTTGCGGGCTTTGTAGGATCACCTCATTATAGCAAATGTCAAAAACAATGGCCTTGTCGCGACCCGTCGCCCCGGCGAAGGCCGGGGTCCAGAACGTATTGAAAAGACTGGATTCCGGCTTCCGCCGGAATGACGTGTAAGGCGACCTCGAATCGGACAAAATCTTTGGCAATGGCTCTAAACGGTTTATCGCAGATACTCTATGCTAACATCTGGTACTAAAGACAACCCGGGCTTGGCTAATAGCTCAATAAACCTGGCCCCTTTTGAAGGATGAAACAGATTAGCCGAAGAGCTGCTCCTGATAACCCAAGCTGTATCCAGCCCGCGCTCGGTCCCGGCTAAGGCTGGTACTTCCTGACCCTCTGGCATTACACCGGCATCAACCGACATTAAAACGCATTCCAGGCAAACCAACGTGCCCGTCGATATCAATTCCAGGGTCTTTGCCATCAAATCAAGTCCGGTAACCTGATGAAGATGCACTCGAATAGAAAAACTGGGACCAAAGAAAGGTATAGTCCCTTGTACAATTCTCACCTTGAGGTTATCAAGTTTCTGTCTATTCGTTTGGGAAATTCCCATAGGCACTCTTGTTAGCCCTTGTTCTGCCCAATCCGATCTAATCTGAGCCAGTTCAGGGATGGTGGCAAATGGACCCGCGTCCATTTTATCCACTTCCCAACTCATCCCTTGAGGGCAAGTAACACAGATCACCCCTTTGTCCTTGATACTCTCTGCCACCTTGAGCGCGCAATCGCCAGTAATGGAGGCTACCACTATATGTTCGTATTTGGACGAGACGGCTTTCACTATCTCAATAACCTCATCAGTATTGACCGGCCCTGGCCTTTCAAAAACTCTCATCGAATCACTCCTGATTATAAATACTTACACAATGAGGAGTCACTCAACTTCTGTTTAGATGGTTTCCATATAAACCCGCGTTCGGATTTTGCTTCCAGATAACACGCTGCTTCGGTCTTCGATCACCGGAATTATGCCGCTTTGTATGTTAATGTTTCTAAAGGTCGGCAAAGTTGGAAAGTATTCTAAGGCCGTTCTCCTGACTTTTTTCAGGATGAAACTGCAACGCGATAATATTTTCTCTGGCAACGGCACAGGTGAATCTTATTCCGTATTCGGTCTCGCCGGCTACGTCTGAATCATTCTCCGGCGCCACGTAATAGGAGTGTACGAAATAGAAATACGAGCCATCAGGAATCCCTCGAAAAATAGAGCCATCGTTCCGAAAATACACCTGATTCCACCCCATGTGCGGTATTTTGAGCCCCATATTCCTATCGAACCCCTTTACCGTCCCCGGAATGACTTTGAGACCCGGATGGACACCAAATTCCTCCGATTCATCGAACAACAATTGCAGGCCGAGGCAGATACCGAGAAACGGGCGGCCCGAGCTGATAAACTCCAAGATAGGGTCCACCAGGTTCAGGCGTGTCAGGTTCTTCATACACTCGGGAAATGCTCCGACTCCGGGCAGGACCAATCCGTCAGCCTTTCTGATCGTGTCAGGATCTCTTGAGATCACGGCATTTGTGCCTATCTTCTCAAATGCTTTTTGAACACTTCGCAAATTGCCCATTCCGTAATCGACTACAATTATCATGGACGCCTCGTAACTCTTGAGCGCTCGTAGCATCCCATTCTACACGAATATGCTGCATCCACGCGCTCTGAAAAAAAGAAATTACCAGGCAAGCCACCGGTTGAGACCAATAAATCTGCCTGACAGCTTGCCAACACCTTCCAGTCCGCTGTTATTCCAGTACACCTTTGGTTGACGGGATACCGTGGATCCTGGGATCAACCTCCACAGCTTCCCTTAATGCCTTGCCCAAGGCTTTGAACACAGCCTCGGCCGCATGGTGGGGATTTTCAGCCGTCTGAACGGACGCGTGGAGCGTAATACCCGCCCGATCTGCCAGCGCGTGCAGAAAAACCGGTACCAAGTCCAGCGAAAACTCACCGGTACTGCGGGACCCGAGAGGATTCTTATAAACCAGAAAAGGACGGCCGGAAAGATCTACTGTGACCGACGCCAGGGCCTCATCCATCGGCACCATAGCAAACCCGAAACGTCGAATATCCTTTTTGTCCGCGAGGGCCTTTCTCAGGGCTTCCCCGAGGCAAAGTCCCACATCTTCTACTGTGTGATGGTAGTCTACATGCAGGTCGCCACCTGCTGAAACGTCAAGATCAAAGAGTCCGTGACGACTTACGTGAGTGAGCATGTGGTCGAAGAAGCCTATGCCCGTTGAAATCGAACCTTTGCCCGTTCCATCAAGTCCGAGTGTGACCTTCACGTTCGTTTCGGTTGTTTTTCGTACTACGGATGCGGTTCTCACGATAACCTTGCTTTCGGACAGTTTTGTTTGTCAAATAATAACATCTTTTTCACGCCGTATGTCAGCTCCCAACTTGCGGAGTTTTTCTTCAATCCGTTCATATCCTCGGTCCAAATGGTATGCCCTGTGGACTTCGGTCTCTCCCGAGGCAGCCAGCCCGGCCAGGATAAGACAAGCGCTGGCCCTGAGGTCGGTGGCCTGGACATGGGCCCCGGAGAGATTTTCCACGCCGTCCACCTGAGCCGTCCGCGCCGACACCTTGATGTTGGCACCCATGCGAACAAGTTCCTGGACATGCATGAACCGGTTCTCGAATACGTTTTCGGTTATTTGGCAACGGCCGTCCGCCAGAACCATAAGGGCCATGTACTGTGCCTGAAGGTCGGTGGCAAATCCAGGGTACGGGTCGGTCGTCACATCACAACTTTTCCCTCTGCCGTTGGAAATGACCCTTACCTCGTCATCTCCCACTTGAACGTTCAATCCGGTTTGACTCAATTTTTCCAGCAGCGGAAGCAGGTGCGCAGGCTCGCACCTGCATACCCGTACGTCCCCCCGAGTAATCGCGCCTGCTATAAGATGAGTGCCCGCTTCAATACGATCGGGCATTATGTCGTGCGCCACTCCGTGCAATCGATCTTTTCCCTCGATGACTATAGTTCCCGGCACTGACATATCCACGCTGCCACCCATGCCATTGATCAAATTGGCTAATGCATCGATCTCCGGCTCTACCGCGCAGTGGCGCAGTACTGTTGTACCCTGCGCCAAAGCGGCGGCCATCATCAGGTTCTCCGTCCCAGTTACGGTTTTCAGGTCAAAGGTGAAGTCAGTCCCGCGAATTCTCCGTGCTCTCGCGTGGACGTAACCCCCCTCCAGCCTGATGTCTGCTCCCATGGCCTCAAGACCTTTGAGATGCTGGTCGATGGGCCGTGCGCCGATGGCGCACCCGCCCGGCAGGCTGACGACAGCTCTTCCCTCTCTTGCCATAAGCGGACCTAATACGAGCACAGAAGCCCTCATGGTCTTCACCATTTCATATGGGGCCGTGTGATCGGTAATTTCGCGCGCCTTGATCTTCAGCGTCCCCGAGGACAGATCGTCGAGTTGGACTCCTAATTGCAGCAAAAGCTGTTTGGTAGTGAGAATATCTTTGAGACCGGGGACTCGATGCAGAGTGATTTCCTCGCTGCTAAGAATCGAAGCGCACATGAGTGGCAGAGCGGCGTTTTTGGATCCGCTGATTTCCACTGCCCCTTCAAGTCTGTTACCGCCTCGAATTACTATCTTTTCCATCGGGCTGACGTCCTTGGCAATATAGATCTGTCCAACAATTCAGTATGGCCTGACCGTACAAATTAATAGTCGGAATCACTCAAAACGAATTCTTACAATTCACCATGGGGCTCTATAGCATCTTCAGGCACGAGGCGCAATAGGGCGGACATGCGCACTCGCGTGGCGACTTTGCCACGATGATCGACGGATCGTTGTCAAGACAATCCGACTCGCCGGACTGTTATTGCAAAATAGTATTGCCACGCGGGCTGAAACCGGTATATGGTGATTTGTTAGATAATCTTAACCGACGAATTTGCCATAATTAAGGTCTCTTACAGAGACTCGGAATCCCGTTCCAGGGATTGGCGTGGAGGGAGGAATGATCGGGCCGAGAGGGCTTCTTGGAGCCATCGTCCTTTTGATCATTGTGGTGGGCGCCACGGATGTCTTATGGGCATTAGGACCCAGGTATACGTCATGCGGACGCGGGCACGTTCTGGAGGTGCAGGCGCCTAACGTTGTCAGAGTTAGACTCGCAGGTCAGGACCGGACTCTCAGCGTACGTCTATTGGGGGTCGGCTCTCCGAGAAATCGCGACCGCATAAAGGGGCTCGATCACGAGATTATTACTTATATTCAAAAGAATGGCCTGTGGGATGAGTCTCGAAAATATGTGCAGTCGCTCGTGCAAGGTAAATTGGTAGAAGTATGGACGCGAAAATGGGACAGGCTTGATGACAAGAATAGATTGCTGGCTTACTTGATGGTGCCTAATGGAGGCCCCGAACCCCTTGACGTAAACGGTGAGATAATCAGAAACGGACTCGGTTTTGTAACCAGAGATTATGTACATGTCACGTTCGCCGATTATAAGCGACTTGAGGACGATGCCAGAAAGAACCGCCGCGGCATCTGGCGCGGCCTCCCGATGGACCGTTATTCATCTTTGAGCAAATAGATCGCGTTGGCATGGGCTTGAAAGAATTTCTTTCCGAATCCAAAGGATTCGCGGTACCCATCACCGAAACAAATTTCGAAGATTACCTGACCGACGAATCCCGCTTTCGAGGTTACGCGTCGGCCCTGGTTCGGGCCCGAGAGGAACGCCACGTAATCGACCTTGTGAGGCTGGCGAATCGCTACGGTGTCCGGCTGACAGTAGTATCCGGCAAAACATCCCTTACGGGAGCGCCGATCCCTCTAGGCGGCGTGGTTATTGACATCAAGGGACTTGATTCAATCAGTTCCAGCGATCCAACCGTAGTTGGTCCGGGTGTCATCGTCCGACACTATAAAGAGCATGTGGACGGCCTGGGTTTCTTCTACCCCCCTGATCCCACGTCAAAAGATTCTTGTACCATAGGCGGCAATGTAGCTTGCAATGCCTCCGGCGCACTGAGCTATCTGTACGGGCCGACCCGCGACTATATCCAGGGCCTCAAGATAGTCCTCCCCACAGGGACCGTGTTGGACATCAAACGAGGCGACATCACAAGCGCGGGCGGGGCCTTCCGAATCCCCGACGGGCTGTTGACCGATCATGGCACACGGGACCTGGTCGTCCCTTTGCCGAAAAGAACATCGCCCGAATGGGGTGTTTGCAAAAATGCCGCGGGGCTTTACTCATCCGAGCCCATGGACCTGGTGGATCTGTTCATCGGAAGCGAAGGAATACTGGGCATTATTCTTCAAGTCAGGACAAAATTGCTGCCGCGAAGACGCCCTTACTTTGCATTGATGCTTTATCTGCCCAGCCGCGAGCTGACCACAAATTTTGTGACTCTGCTGGATAAGTTCAAGCGTTGCTTCCATGACGGCGAAAGCCGCCTCAAGGGTGAGATCGAGCGGATACTGAGATCGATCGCCGAGACGGGTGAGCCGCGCTCGTATGAGAGTTTCGATAAAGTTGTTCCCGCTTGCATGGAGTGGTTTGGGACTGGTGTGGCTGCCTTTCTTTCCCCGGAACAGTCATGCAAGTTGAAGAATCACTATGGCAGCCTGTACATCGAACAGGAATACGATCGAGGTGACGATCCATTGGAGACGGCAGGTCAATGGGCAGACCTGGTACAGTTGATCAACAGCGGTGGGCCTGCTAAAGGCCGCGGAATTGAAGCAGAGGTCGCTCTGGACGAAGGGCAAATTCGAAACTGGAAAAACGAAAGAAAGGCAGTGCCGGAGAAGCTGAATGAGGCCATAAGGCCGGGCTTGACCAAGATCGGGATGGACTATGCGGTCCCAATGAAACTCCTGGATGACTTTCTGAAGCTTTATGATGACATGCTGCCGCGGGGCAGATCTTACGTGTTCGGACACATAGGAAATGCCCACCTCCACGTGAATATACTCCCTGAAAGGGATGAAGACGCGGCGTCGTGTCGCGATGTTTCTCGACGCATCGGTCAAGAAGTGGTCAAAATGGGCGGCACTGTTTCCGGCGAGCACGGTATTGGTAAGCTTAAACGTGAGGCACTGGAAATGATGATCGGGATAGACGGGATCAACGAAATAAGGCGCATCAAGAAACTGTTCGACCCTCAGCAGATACTCAACATCGGCAACATGGTCAGCATGCAATAATTAGGAGTTTTTGAAGGGGGTGCTGGGGGGAACTTTTTGCAAAAAGTTCCCCCCAGCGTGCATTTAAATGCTTCTCAGGCTTTGCAACCACTGCTAATCCTCGGCCGCGAAGGGGTTTCTGGCCATACGGCAGGTGCAGTTGCCTTCGTCGCCGCTATTCCATTCATTGATGGTTCTTCTGAGTCCTTCGCGATCCAATCCCAAATACTTTTTCACCCGTCCCTGCGTGATCAGCCTCATCTTGTAGGCCAAAAAGACAGCCTCTTCGAGCAGTCCCGGTGTAAAAGGAAAGCGCTCTTTCAGGAGCCCGTGGCGATCCAACAGGTCCAGGATTTCGTCATAAGACTCTTTGGGGTTTTCGCGCGTATTTATACCGGTTGCCACGGTCCTTGTCCTTTTGTACACTCACGTTTCCCAAAATCGGTAGGGACCGGCGCCTACCAATTTTCGTCTTCTTTTGGCCGATTTCGTTTCCTTCAGAGATGGATCTAGACTTATGCCTCCGCGTTCTTCTCCAGGGTCTCGCTTCGCACAGGCAGCGTCAGACGTGCTGTTGTTCCCCGACCCTCCTCAGATTTCAGGTTCATGGCGCCACCCAGGGATTCGACCAGGCCCAGGCAAACGGCCAGTCCCAAGCCGGTCCCCCTTCCCGGCGCCTTGGTGGTGAAAAAAGGATCAAAGACCTTTTCCAGATGTTCGGCCGAGATTCCACACCCGTTATCCTCCACCTCAATTTCGATATTCTCATCAAGCGCACGAGTACGAAGCACCACCTTTCCCCCAGGGCCGGATATGGCGTCAGCCGCGTTGAACACAAGGTTCACTATAGCCTGGCGTATTTTTTCAGGCTCGGTAATTATCCGGGGGACCGCCGGGTCGAAATCATATCCAAAGTCCACGTGATGAAAATCCTTCCGGCCTTTAACCAATGCTGCGCAATCCGCGAGCAGCGCGGCGACATCGCATTCGACCGGATTACTCTGAATAGGACGAGCGAAATCCATGAGGCGCCGAAGGATATCGGCAATGCGCCTGAGTTCCTGATCCATCCTGGGCAGGATCTCGCGGCGCTGTTCGGGATCTGCCCCGCGCTCCAAAATCTCTATGTAACCTGAAATTATTTGCAGAGGGTTCCCGATCTCGTGTGCAACCCCGGCTGCCAGCCTACCGACACTGGCAAGTTTTTCCGACCTGATGAGCCCCTCCTGTGCGGCCTGCAAATCGCGGTTCATCGCACTCAACTTTTCGATGAGCGCTTCCATCTGTTCCCGATCATCGACGATCTTGACGATCATACTCTTGAGGCTGGAAGAGATCTTTTGGATATCCCCTTGCAGGTTCAGAGAATTCGGAAACGCAGCAGTATCGGCCAACCCCGAAGCCTTGCCGGCCAGCCGAGCAATGTCTCTCACAGGCCCGATCACAGTCCTGTGAAACAATATGTATCCAAGCAGGAAAAGGGCCGCCTGGGTCAGCGCAAGATATACGGCAAAGAATTTCCATGCAGGCGCAAAAACGGATGAAGGGATATCCAGGAACACTCGTATCGTTTGGACCCCGTGTGGAAAGGGCCTTGTCAGGTCTACAGCAACGCTCATCCCTTGAAACAGGATGTATGGCCAGCCCCCTGCGAGCACTCGTGTCCTGCGACCGGGTTCGGACTCTGACGGCGGCTCCAGTTCGGGGTTATTTCCGCACCCTCCCAGGACTGTTCCACCAGGGCCGAACAGAACCAGCCTCAGCCCGGTTCGACCGCCGCAGACGGACCGAACGGTCTGCCACAGTTTTTCAGCGGAATCGGTTCTTAAGATCTGACTCTCGATAAGATCGGCAATAGCGGTAGAGTCCTGCATTTTGGCATCAATTGCGGCACGTTTCAGAGAAACGCTGAAGACCAGAAAAAGCACGAGCCCGCTTACGGCCAAAATCAATGCCAGGTTTGCGAGAATTCCCCACCGCAATGGAGGGCCTCCTATCTTCTGCCATGTCCGAAGATATGTTACCGCATCAGCGTCTGAAAGCCCGCGTGTTGAAAGTGCTCATCGGTGGTCAACGCATCAACTAGCCCGCGCTCTTCCATAACGACGAAGGAGACACAATCGGTCAGGCTCCACTCTTTGTCCGGTCGTTCAATATACAACTGCCTGGCGCGTTCGTAGAGTAGTTCGGATAGAGGGATAACCTCGACTCCCGGGTCCGCTTCCAATGCATCCAATGGTTTTACAGCAGCCTGCCGATATCGTTGTTTGGATAGGGCGTTGCCAATTTCCAACACAATGGCCCGAGTGGTCACCAGCCGAATACCTGCTCCTCTTATCTGATTGGCTAATTGGAGGGCTCGCTTGTGGAAAAAATCGTGCGCTGAAGAGAGCGCTATGGCATAGGCGGTGTCGAGGAATACCTCAGCGTTCATACTGGTGCTCTCCACCGTAAAGATAGGAATCAACGTTCTCGGCCCAATCCGGTGGGCCGTCTAAGTTGAGGGACTCGGCGGTCTCCAAGAAGGATTTTGATTCACGTGCAGCGGGTTCCATTGTTTCGATGGTGACCCGCACACGCGTATTGGTTTCCAGGGTTAGTGGGGCTTTGGGGCGCAGCACCTTGCCGTCAAAAATCGCTTCGATTGTTTCAACCATCGTCCTCTCCAACCTTTTCTACTGCAGCGTGCCACAAACCAGGTCCGTGATTCCTCATCATCTTCTAGACGTCTGATAGCTGATTGGTACCAAAACTATTTTGCCATAAAACGGAGAAAATTCACAGGAAAGCTGGTCGGCTGGTAGGCTTGGCATTTCGGTTTCGGTGGATTCGGTCACGCCTGTCCGGGGAACGTACTGGTCGACAAATCATTCATGCCCCGCACGCGGCATTGGTTGCTCCCCTTTCGGACAAACAGTCACACACCGCTTGCAGTATGGCAGGAGGCCTCGTGGGCCTTGAGGCTCATATTCTCCCCTGGCTTTTCGGTACGATCGGCATTGGAGCCCTTGA
>DATJPW010000331.1:0-28300 GCA_035506215.1 Desulfomonilaceae bacterium | reverse complement strand
GCCCAACAGCGGTAAATCCACATTGATTTCCAATGTGAGCAACGCTCGTCCAAAGATTGCTGACTATCCGTTTACCACAAAAGTCCCGGCTCTCGGCCTGGTGCGGGTTTCGGATGGAATCGACTTCGTCATGGCCGACATTCCGGGTCTGATACAGGACGCTCACAAAGGAGCCGGTATGGGAGACCAGTTTCTCCGCCATATCCAGCGAACCAGAGTGCTGTTGCATCTCATTGATCCGGCTCCCGGCCTAACGCCTTCAGCTCGGGAGCGCTTTGACATAATCATGAACGAGCTTGCCTCGTACAGTGCCGATCTGGTACAAAGACCGATGATCGGTGTGATCACGAAGATGGATCTGCCCGAAAATCGTGGTCCTGCTGTGGAACTCAGGGATTTCATCGAGAAAAAGGGCATTCAGGTTCACGAAATCTCAGCGTTTACCGGTGAAGGACTCAGCGATTTGCTCAGGCATACTGCACGTATCTTGAAGCAAATCTCCAAAAACTCATGAACCATTCGGCCATCAGAAAAGAATTTCTCAGTTCAGTACGACGGATAGTGCTGAAACTCGGCTCCAGTGTCGTCACGACCGACCAGGGACTTGATCGTGTCATCCTCGACGGCATAGTCGACGATGTCTGCCGGTACAAAGCGCTGGGAAAAGAATTTATCATCGTCTCTTCCGGCGCGGTTGCGGCAGGCGTGCGCCGTCTGAACCTTCGAGAGGGAGCGAGGACGATTCCTCAGAAGCAGGCTGCCGCGTCGGTGGGCCAAACCCGACTCATGGCCGCGTATGAGGAAGCGTTTGGTCTCCATGGAATTGGTGTCGGCCAGATGCTCTTGACCAAAGACGATCTCACCCACCGGAGCCGGTATCTGAATGCGCGCAACACGCTTACGACACTTCTGGCGTGGGGGGTCGTGCCGATCATAAACGAGAACGACACGGTGGTAGTGCAAGAGATAAGGTTTGGGGACAACGACAACCTTTCCGCGCTTGTGGCTACTCTTGCCGATGCTGACCTACTCCTCGCCCTTACTGATATCGAAGGGTTCATGGATTGCGATCCCAGAACCAGCGCCGACGCTTGCCTCATCCCGCTGGTGGAAGAAATCACTCCCGAATTGAAGAGCCTTGCCTCTGACACCTCGTCGAGGGTCGGCCTCGGCGGAATGGCTTCCAAACTGGAAGCTGCCGATATCGTGAGGATAGCGGGAATCCCGATGATAATCGCGGGCGGCAAGATACCGGGCATAGTATCCCGAACTATGGAAGCAGAAGTGTGCGGGACATTGATCTTACCGGCTAAAGAGAAAATTTCAGCCAGGAAGCACTGGATCAGATACAATCTGGAGGCCGAAGGGGAACTGGAAGTGGACATTGGCGCCGCCGACGCCATAACCGGCAACGGGAAAAGCCTCCTTCCCATAGGGATAATCGGGGTACGCGGACACTTTGAGCATGGAGCAGCGGTCTTTGTTTGCGATCCCGAAGGGAAGAAACTGGCTAAGGGCCTGGTCAACTATTCTTCGGAAGAATTGGAAAAGATAATGGGGCGGAGAACTGTGGAAATTGACTGGATTTTGGGTTACAGAAGCAACGACGAAGCCGTCCACGCGGATAATTTAGTACTTTTGGATTGACAGGCTGGGATGTACAGTAATTGACAAAATGCCATTCTTTAAAGGCCGCCGGAAACATGAACATCAGGATTTTTTCAGACTTCATCTGACCTTTCTGCTACATCGGCAGGGGCCTTGTCGAAGCGCTTAAGAAAGAGTTCCCGATTCATGTTGAATGGGTCAGCTTTGAACTCCACCCTGAAACACCATCGACAGGAACTCTCCTTTCGCAGAGATTTCCCGGAATGAACCTGAAAGCCTTTTGGGAAAGGCTCCGCAGCACGTACGGCCATTTGGGTGTGGATTTTGGTGACGTGTCTCGGCTATCCAACTCCCGCATGGCTCTGGAAGCAAGTGAATATGCCAGAGATTTTGGGCGCTTTGATTCTTTCCACCACCGTGTCTTCCGCGCTTACTTTATGGAAACCCGCGATATCGGCAATCTTGACGTGCTCCTGGACCTAGCGCAAGAAGAAGGCCTGGACTCTGCCGATCTCCGTGGCGCTTTGCAAGAACGGCGCTATGCCTCGCGCTTGGATGAGGCTCACCGGGAAGGCCGGCAGTTGGGCATCGATGCAGTACCCACCTTCATAATCAACGGTAAGTACAGAATTGTCGGGGCTCAATCTCTTGATTTTTTCAGGGATCGCTTCAGGGAGATTAACGGAGAATGACCGTGAGATCCGGGCACAGTCATCGCTTTCCGGCTTCTACACAGCAGTTTCAACAAGTTTCTTGAGCAGGCGGGTCAATATCAATGCCGTGGTGTCCACCACGCTGATCACCTTCTGATAATCCATCCGTTTAGGACCTATGACCGCGATACTACCGAGAGCAACCTCCTTCGTGTGAATCGGATAAGCCACTATGGAGCAGGATTCGATACTGTCCAGACCGTGCTCCGACCCGATCAAGATTTGAATACCCTTGGCCTCAAGAGTTTTATCTAGAATTTTAAGTAAGTTACTCTTCTGCTCGAATGTGGCCAGAAGCGCCTTCAACGTTTCCACTTGGGCGAATTCCGGCTCATCAAGGATGTTCGACTGTCCTTCAATAAACAGCTCTCGGGAAGGGTCTTCGGATAGGATGGTCTGACCGAAACGCAGGACTTTGGCCAGCACGGTATCCATCAATGTTTTCTCTTTTTTTAGCTCCTGATCTATTCTCTCTCTGGCTTGACGCAGGTCCAGGTCCTTGAGCATATCATTGAGCATACGACTATAGCTTTCCAGCGTTTCCTGGTTAATCGCGTCTTCGTCGTATATAATTCTGTTCTGCACGAAACCGCTGGTGGAGATCAGCACCACGAGAATTCGGTCCTCGGCCACTTTGACAAATTCAATGGTTTTAAAGGCTTGTTCCAGTGCAGCCACTGCCGCGACCACGCCCGCCTGTTTGGAAAGTCCCGCCAGGACTGAAGAAGATCGGCGCAACAGGTCTCTTAAATCGGCCACCGCAGAACTCAGGAGCGATTCGATGGCAGCCTGCTCCCCGACACCAAGCTGTCCCGGTTCAACTGTCGTATCTACGAAAAAGCGATATCCGCGATCGGTGGGAACCCGGCCCGCGCTCACATGCGGTTGCATAAGATAACCGAATTCTGTGAGATCACTCATCACATTACGGATCGACGCGGCAGACAAGCCAATGTCCGACTTCCTTGAAATAGTTCTGGACCCAACAGGTTCACCTGTCGCTATATATTCCGCGATTATCGTCTTCAGTATTTTTTCGTTTCTTGTTTCCGATAGGTTCATCGGCCCTTATCCTTGGCAATAGTTCCTGCTGGTTCGGCAAAAAACAGATTAGCCATACAAGGGTCTTGCGTCAAGCAAAAGCCGGTATTGCAATTCTGCCGGTGGTCTGATCATGCAAGTTTGCGGAAATATTTTGAAAAAGATTGCCGCGAGCCTCTAGGCGAGGCGATTAGCGGTCCTCTGACGCGTTTCCCGCCAAAGTGCTCGCCCACATGGAACGGCCGGCCGTCAAAATACGTTATCTCTCCTCCTGCAGCTTCCAAAATGATACTTCCTGCCGCAAGATCTTGAACATTAACGTTTTTCATGAAGCAAGCGTCCGCGGCGCCTCGTGCCACGTACGCCATGTGACCGGCTGAGGAGCCGAAATTGCGAATCTTACCGGGAAACGTGCTTCTGAAATCCTGATGGAACCGAGAGTAAACCAATGCTAAGCTTTCGTTATCAATGTTGTAGTCATCCCTAACTCTAATCGTTTTATCATTCAGGAGCGCTTCCCTGGCGGCGTAAGCCGAGTAGAGTTCCCCTGTCACCGGCAAATAAAGGAAACCCAGGACCGGCCAGAACTTCTCGAAGAGCGCGGCGCTCACACCCCAAACAGGCATGCCTGCTTGAAATGACGCGGCCCCATCCAGCGTGTCTATGATCCAAAGAAACCTGGGACAATCTTCTCCGAGGATTTGGGACTCATCAATTTCTCTGAGGAAACCATGCCCTTCAAAGCTACCCTTGATCTTTGATGAAATCAGTTGCCATACGGCATTGTCCGCTTCAGTCACGAGCTGTTCGTCGAAGCGTAGTTTTCGATCTCCCTTGCCGTACAGCTCCATCAGGAGCATACCGCTTTTTCGGAGAGCGTTCTCGACAAACTCTTTCAGAGTCGCCAGTTCTCGCTCGCTCAAAGACCGGGACAGCTTTTCTTCCATCTTCAACTCCGTTGACAATTGCAAATATGGGCTGGCGAGACTTCATCAAAGTTGATCCAATTCAACCCACCAGCCCGCGGCTTAGGGATACCAGAGAGGTACGTTGCTCTATAGGATTGTTTCCGCTCCTCTGTCAAGTCAAGGGACCGGCTACGCCCTGGGATGATACAGACTGTGTATTTGCTTCAAACGATGCTGTGCCACGTGAGTATAGATTTCAGTAGTCGAAATGTCCGCATGTCCCAGCATAAGTTGCACTGATCTCAGGTCCGCGTCATTCTGAACAAGATGGGTCGCGAAAGAATGCCGAAGAGTGTGCGGGGAGATCTCCTTGCTGATTCCGGCACGTAATGCGATTTTCTTTACTATCTTCCAAAATGCCTGGCGCGTCATCGGCCGAGCTCGTCTGGTCAGAAAGAGCGAGTCTGAGCGCTTCCCTTGGACCAGGCGAGGGCGTACTGTTTCCAGATAGCTGACCAGCGCACGGGAAGCCGGTAGCCCAATCGGCACCACCCTTTCCCTGGAACCTTTGCCCATAACCGTGACGCAGCCCACCTCGAGGTCTACCCGGGAGAGGTCCAGCCCAACCAGTTCAGAGACCCTTAGACCGGTTGCGTAGACGAGTTCCAACATTGTGTAATCGCGTTTTCCCTCCGGGGAATCCGCATTTGCCGCGGCAAGCAATCGTTCAATTTCGTGAGGCTCCAAATATTGAGGGATCCTTCGAGGCAAGGAAGGTGATTCGATCCGCTCCGACGGATTTTCCGGAATTCGTTGCGACTCAGTCAGAAACCTGAAAAATCCTTTGATGCAAGATATCTTTCTGGCTCTGGTCCTGGGACTCAGGCCTCGTCGGTCCAGAACTGACAGAAAAACAAGAATGTCCTCACGTTGAACATCTTTCAGATTTTGCACGCCCCTACGATGCAGGAAGCCGGAAAGGCCCTTCATATCTGCTGCATAGGACTGCACGCTTAGAAGGGCGAGGCCCTGATCCACTATCAAATGATCCAGGTACCCTGAAACAGCCAGTTCGATTTCCGATGGTTTGGGACCATTCATGTGATTTCCCGAAGGCCTTGGAAGAACATTGCCTCTATTGAAGAATTTCAGAAGGCGGCCTCTTTCTGGAAAGTAAAATGCTGCTCCTCCATTGCCACCAGGTGATCGTGGAGAGCGGTCCGAATTTCGTTGAGACGCTCAAAATCAAGTATTTTATTGCCCTGCCCGTCCTGAACGTAAAATATATCAGCAGCTTGATCCACCTCAGTGGTAATCTTAGTCAAGATTATGTACAAGTCCAAGGCCGTGAGCTGGCGAGAAATGTCGTACAAGAGGCCAGGTCGATCATGAGCGTAGACTTCCACAATAGTGGCTCTATCAGAAGCTGCGTTGTCTATTTCCACTTTCAGGGGCAGACGAGGCAAAAGCGTGCTTTGAAAAGGACCTCGTGAAGCTCTTCTTGCAGCCACCAGTTGGTCAACATCCGCTTCTCCTTGGAGTACCCGTGCAAGGTCGGCCTGAAAACGTTCCCAGCGTGACTCATCATCCAATGGTCCTTCTGGAATATCGTTCACGTGATAAGTTGCCACCGCAATGTCGCCTATGGAGTGGCTCCAAGCGCTCAGGATATTAATCCGATTTGCAGACAGAGTGCCGGCAATTCTGAAAAATAAGCCCGATCGGTCCCGTGTGATCAGCGAAATTGCACTGTAACCCGGTCCTCTGTGATCCACTTTTCTCGCTATTACGTCCCCAAGGCCCAAGGAGCTCTCTCCAGAGAGCCGCAGATAGTTCCGCAAGTCAGTGAAGTGATCTGCGATCACTTCAGGATTGAAGTCAAGAAAGTAACGGGATCCGGCGACTTCGAGGTACTGCTGAAGCTCCTGCCCTCTGTACTCGACCGGCACAAGCTCCCATATTGTAGCTTTGATTTGTCGTATCCAGGCGGTCAGATCTTCTCCACCCAAGGCTTCACCCTGGATTACGTCAAGAGTCCTGTAATAGAGTTCCTCAAGCAGCAGGTAGTTCCATGAATTGAAGGCGCTGGGGCCCACTCCTCTCAGGTCCGCACAGGTAAGGAGCAAGAGCATATCCAGGCGGCGTTTAGACATTATGGTTTCGGCGAATCGGCTCAACAGTGCGACATCGTGAAGGTCCTTTTTGAATGCGAGATGATTCATGGCCAGATGATTGCGTATAAGGAAGGAGACTTCTTCAAGATGCTCGGGAATCAGACCGAGCTTGTTCAGCACTTCTCGAGCAATTATTTCTCCCCTTATCTCGTGTCCGGATCCTCTACCTTTTCCCACGTCGTGAAAAAGACCGGCCAGATAAAGTACCTCAGGGTTTTCCAGTGTGGAAAAAACTGTGTGAAGAATCATGCCGGCGTGGTCCTTGTCAGAACTGGCAAACGAATCGATGTCCTCCAGGACTTTCATCGTGTGCAAGTCCACTGTGTACTGATGATAAAGATCATGGCGTGGCAAAAAACGTATCCGAGAAAACTCAGTAACACATCTCTCGAGAATACCGGTCTTCATCATTGCATTCAATGCTGGGGCAACCGAGCCTCTGAATCGAAAAATATCCAGGAAAAGTCTGTTGGCATCCTGATTGTCCAGAGGGTTTCCCTCCATGACACTCAGTCGATCCCGGATGATATCCACCAGCCGTATATCCAGATCGCACCCGCTCTCCGCAATTTTCTTAAACGCGAGGAGCATTTCCTTCCAGTCAGCTCCAAAGGTTTCTGGCTCATAGTGGTAGATGCCGCCGGCCCCAATGTAGAACCTATCGTCGAGTTTGAGTCTCTTTGTTTCCGATTCTGATGCTACTTTCGGCCGGAGGAACAGTCTGGCCCTGGCAAGCACTCTCCGGCCAAAGAAATCCATGGTGGACGCGTGCCGATAATATTCTCGCATAAATGCTTCGACACCACGCTGTCCGGCGCTATCCACAAATCCCATCTGCTCGGCAAGAATCGGCTGCGCATCGAATTTTAGACGATCGTCACGGCGCCCGGCCAAGAAATGAATCCTGGTCCGGACTTCTGCCAGGAAATCCCTTCCGGTCTTGACTTTCATCACCGTGTTTGGGCCGCATATTCCCGCTATGGGCAAATCGTCCAAGCCGGGCAACCCGAAAATCATTCGGATTAACCATCCGATCAGTTGAATGTACCGAAGCGAGCCGGGTCCTTCCTTCAAGTGAGGTTCAAGAAGATATATGGTATGTCCGAACTTATCCGACGATTTTCGGATTTCGGCTTCGACGCGTAGATACAGATCCAAGGGATCGATGGACTGGAGCAACGGCTCTCGCTGAATCATCAACTCTCGAAACAGCGCCTCGTTGCCCCATACAAGTCGAATGTCCATCAGTGAAGTAAGCACCGCGAGGTCGTTGACCCCTTCCTGTAAGCATTCCTTCACGGTGCGAACAGAATGTCCTAGCTCCACACGGGCATCCCACAAGAGATAGAGCAAACTTCTGATGCCACGGTAGACCCCTTCAGGGGCATTCTCGGGTCTTAAGAAGAGGAGGTCTATATCAGAATATGGGCTCATCTCGCGACGGCCATAGCCTCCGAGTCCAAGAAGAGCCATTTGGTCTTTCCAATTTCCGAGGAAATGGTCCGCAAGCTGTCCCAAAATATCGTCATAAACTGGATGCATTTGAAAATGCTCGGGGTGCATAGCCCCTTGATTACGATATCCAGCGATAACGTCTTTAATTCTTGCCACCTGAGAAGCACGATCGTGGCTGGCAAATATGTATCTCATTGAAATACCGGTACCGGGAATTCAGAGCTGCCGCTCGACAATATGGTGCATCAGATTCTTGTTGTCGCTTCATTGAAGCGCAAGCTGTTTCGGACTCTTTACGCCCTTTTGTGACACAGATTTTAAATAAGCAATTGCGCCTTCGGCAAGTCCGCGTGCAATGGAATCGCGATATTCAGGATCGGAAAGCCTTTTCTTTTCGGATTTGTTGCTCATGAATCCGCACTCCACCATGATCGCAGGCATTTTCGCACCCAAGAGAACATACAGAGGAGCTGCCTTGATGCCTCTGTCTCGGGCTCCAAACGCCGGCTTTGCCAGATTTTGCATTACATGGCCATGGACGTCCGCGGCCAGTTTCACGGACTCTTTCATTCTAGAGGTAATCATAAGATCAAGCAAGGCGCCCTGAAGGTCGTTTATAGCAGCCAGCGGAATATCATTCTCTCGCGCGGCCGCACGCATAGCTTTCCTTGAGTCGGCCTTGCTCAGGAAATAGGTCTCGACTCCTTTGGAACCCGGGTCCACATCAGCATTGCAGTGGATCGACAAGAAAAGGTCCGCATTCATGGAATTCGCCAGGACCGTGCGTTCCTCCAGCGCCAAGAATGTGTCCGCGCTTCGTGTAAGTGCAATCGTGCTGCCTGGAAGCCCTTTTTCGAGTTTATCCTTGACGTCTTTGGCTATCTCCAGAGTTAAATCCTTCTCTTTGAGGGAACCGTCCGATGATACCGCGCCGGGGTCCTTGCCTCCGTGTCCCGGGTCGATCACAATCACAAATTCCTGTGAGGTAACAGACTTGGAACTCTTCTGCGGCAAACCATCCGTGGCTGTATGAGAGGGGATGGAAGCGGTTTGCACCTGATTGGCAGGTCCGGTGGCATGGCTCTTGGACTTTGTGTAAAAGGGATTGCCCGTACAGTTGTAAGTGAGTAGGCGTCCTGCGATTTCGCTTTTGCCTTCGGCATGATCAGTAGGGGTAGAATCGAGAGTACGGCGCGTCAGTTCCGCGCCGGCTTGCTCTTTGATCTCTATCTGTTTCTCTTGTGCGTGTTGGCTTTGGTGACCCTCAGCGCTGGGGCGGGCCCAGGGTGATATGCTCTTGTTTTCTCGTGACTCAACCTCACGTCTCAGCAGATCAGCTTCTTTCAAGGCCTGAAGACCAGGAATTAGATAAGGGCCGTCGCGATTCACTTTGGTGAAATTGTTCAAATGGCTTATTGCATCATTTAAATCTTCAAGCTTGCCGCAGCGACGATAAAGATCGATGTAGGCTTTGCCGGTCAGCAATAAACAGAGACTTCCTTGTTTGCTATCGCTCTTCGCTTTGTGAATCGCCTCAAAAGAATCAATTACCCGCAACCATTCATCTCGGGTGGAACCAGTGTCATGGGAAACTCGCTTAAGCGCTTTGCAGGCCGCTGCGAAGGAACGTGCTTCTTGTTTTTCCGTGGCGAGGCAAGGTAAAGTTATGAAGCTCACACACAGGATGACAATGATGAGGATACTGATGGTGATAAAACGGCACGGCATGGATCGACAATTTGTGCTCCGGAGATTCCGCCTGAACGCTAGTGTGGCCCCTCAAAAGGAATGTTCAGCGACCCACACCTCCCCAAACCTTGCACCCGCCATCTATCGTCCGAGCCAGTGACCGATTCCTCCTGCTAGTCCCTAAATTCGACGTGCGAGCCTGTCTTACGCGGACGATCTCGCTTGGCACCTGCTCGATTTGCGCACAAGACCGAACTATTTTTTCGTGAAGTTCAGCGGGTATGACAAGCGGTGATTTGGGGAATTTCCAAAGCAACAGACACCTCCTTGAGCGGCTTGATTACAGTTTAACATAATATATTCAGTCTGATCAATTAGTTTTTATATAAATTACATTAAGTAATTTTCTTTGACCCTATCTTCCAGCCCTGCTAGACTTTCTTCAATGTGTTGACAATTCCATTGGCGATGCCCGAAACCAATTGCAGATATCCGGCATTGCCAAAAATGTTGTTCGCAAGTGGCCCGAGGAACTGGACAGCTAGCACAAAAACAGAAAATCAGGTCGGACGGAATGACAAGTCAGAGTTTAACCAGCGAGTATAGCGTATGAGTGATGACAAGAACCGAAGCGGCGGATTTTTCACGCGCCTGTTCAAGAAGAAGGGATCGACCGGCAAAGAAATAGAAGGAAAGCCGGATCTTTCCACACTTGAAACGGGTCTGCGGAAGACCCGAAGTTCCTTCTTGAAAAGCTTGAATAAGGTCTTTGCAGGTCGAAAAAAGCTCGACGAAGACATGGCCGCGCAATTGGAAGAGATGCTGGTGAAGGCGGATATCGGCGTCAAGACGGCTTTTGAACTCCTGGAAGATGTTACCGAGAGAATGAAACGTGGAGAACTTGATGACCCTGCGGTGGTAGTGAACCATCTTAAGTCCCTCATCAAGGCGATTCTTACTGAAGTGGAGGGACCCTTCAGAGTAGACGCCGGTTCCAAACCTTGTATTGTAATGGTTGTCGGAGTAAATGGCTCGGGCAAAACCACTACCATTGCCAAAATTGCGGCTCAGCAAAAAAACGCCGGCAAGCAGGTCCTCTTGGCAGCGGCCGACACTTTCAGGGCTGCCGCTGTGGAGCAAATCGAAATCTGGGCGGAAAGGGTCGGATGTTCTGTGGTCAAAGGAAAGGATAAGGCCGATCCGTCCTCAGTGGCATTTGAGGCCGTCGACAGAGCTTTGAAGGAGAATATTGACTTGGTGCTGGTAGACACGGCAGGAAGGCTGCATACCAGGGTGCCTTTAATGGAAGAGCTGAAAAAAGTGAGGCGTACTATTACCAAGAAAATTCCGCAGGCCCCTCACGAGACCCTTCTGGTTGTAGACGCGTCCACTGGACAAAATGCCATATTGCAGGCTAAGACCTTCAATGAGGCAATACCGATCACCGGCATTGCGTTGACCAAGTTGGACGGAACCGCGAAAGGCGGCGTGATCGTGGGAATCTCAAATGAACTCAAGATCCCGATCCGATATATAGGGATCGGTGAAAGGATGGAAGATCTCCGGGAATTCTCCGCCGGAGATTTTGTCGAGGCGCTCTTCACAGCCGAGGATATCGAGTAGCAAGTGTGAGATCATGATCTATCGCGGCGCATGATCCAAGTCGCCGCGGGCATATTGTTCTGAAATTGATTAATGATGGAGCCAAGTCAGCAAAAGGAGAAAGTTGTGGAAGCAATTCAGGTGAAGTCGAAGTCTCGCGTTGAATTTGTAGATATAACCTCGAACATCACAGAAATTGTTGCCCGTAGTGGAGTGCGTGAAGGAATCGCAATCGTGTATGTCCCTCACACCACTGCGGGTGTAACAATTAACGAGGCGGCCGATCCGGCTGTTGTCCAAGATATAAACGCGAAGCTTTCAAGCCTGGTCCCGCATCAAGGGAACTACAGACATACGGAGGGAAATTCAGATGCGCACATCAAAGCCTCTCTGATGGGTAGTTCCGTGCATCTGATTATTTCAAAAGGCACACCTGTGTTGGGCACTTGGCAAGGCATATTTTTTTGTGAATTTGACGGTCCGAGAACGAGAAAGGTCCTTATCAAGATCCTCGCCGGTTGAGGATGAATTCATCGGGAGAGAATACAAGATGACTGATGTTGTAGAAATATTCACGGATGGTGCGTGCGCGGGCAATCCGGGGCCTGGCGGCTGGGCCGCCCTTGTTCGCGGCGACGGAGTTGGAAAAATCCTTGTCGGCGGCGAACGCAGGACGACAAATAACCGTATGGAGATGATGGCGGCAATTTCAGCCCTGGAATCCTTCGACCGTCCGCGGAAAATCAGGCTCACTACTGATTCTCAATACTTGCGGCTCGGGATGACCGAATGGATGCCGGACTGGAAGAAGAGGGGCTGGCTAACCTCTCGCAAGAGACCGGTCAAGAACGTGGACTTGTGGCAACGCTTGGACCGTGCAGCGGCTCGTCACGAAATTGAATGGGAATGGGTACGCGGACACAATCTACACGTGGAGAACACCTTGGTGGATGACGCGGCCAGAAAAGCTATGAAGAAATTCATGTGAGATTGTCAGCAGAGACTCATGACGGCTTCGAGAAGCGATTTCGGTCGCTTTGACAAGAATTTGCTTACAATTTGTCGTCTCTGAGTCGGAATGACGGTAGCGATCAAACCTCTACGCCCGCTTCCAGCACATATTCCGGCTGCTGGGTGTGAAATAGCGGCAGGATAGGCTGCTCGTCAAACAGATCGGCGTCGCGGCTTCGGGGTTCGTGAGCTAATGCTATCCGAATAGCCTCCCCGATATCCGTAATAAAATGTATGGTCATCTCTTCTTTGACGTAATCAGGGAGGTCCACAAGATTAGGCTCGTTTTTCTTGGGAAGGATGACCTCTCGCACTCCGGCTCTTCGAGCGGCCAATAGCTTCTCTTTGACCCCGCCGATAGGGAGGACTCGGCCTCTGAGGGTTACCTCGCCGGTCATTGCTACATCTCGCCGAACCGGGATACCGGTAAAAAATGAAGCAAGCGCGACGGCAATGGTAATGCCGGCTGAAGGACCATCTTTGGGGATGGCCCCCGCGGGAACATGTATGTGGAGATCAGTCTGAGAAAGCCGGGTTTCGTCAATTCCATAAATGTCGCAACTATTTCGCATGTAGCTCAATGCAGCTCGCGCGGACTCCTGCATCACCTCACCTAGGCAGCCGGTCATGGTAAGCTCTTTCTGCCCTTTAAAACCCGCCACCTCGATAAAGATTATGTCCCCTCCATTTTCGGTCCATGCAAGGCCCGTAGCGACACCGGTCTTGTCTTCTTCGCCTGCCAAATCAAAGTAGAATTTTGGCGGACCGATCAATTCCTCCACTGTTTCAGGACTTATGACCTCGTGCAAAGGCTCTTCCTGAGTGATCCCCCTCGCTATTTTTCGGCACACCGAGCCTATTTTCCTTTCGAGATTGCGGACACCCGCCTCCCGAGTATAAGATGCGATGATGAATCGCAAGGCATCTGAGGTAAATCGCACAGGATAATCCTGGATGCCGTTTTCTCTGATGGTCTTGGGGATAAGGAAGAGTTCGGCAATCTTTTCCTTCTCTTCATCCGTATAGCCCGGAATGCGGATAACCTCCATACGATCACGCAGGGCAGGAGGCATGAAATCGAGCTGATTGGCGGTGGCAACAAACATCACGCCACTCAAATCAAAAGGGATGTCCAAATAATGATCACCGAAAGCGTGGTTCTGCTCAGGGTCAAGGACCTCCAGCAACGCGCATGCCGGGTCTCCACGAAAGTCCTGGCCGATCTTGTCGATCTCGTCCAGCATGAATACCGGGTTCTTGGTGCCTCCCCGCCGTATTTCCTGAATGATTTTCCCCGGCATCGCCCCAATATATGTCCTTCGATGGCCTCTGATTTCAGCTTCGTCCCGGATACCGCCGAGTGACATTCGGATGAATTTTCTTCCGAGTGCCCGAGCGATGGATCTTCCAAGAGATGTTTTTCCAACACCCGGCGGCCCCACCAGACATAGGATCGGCCCCTTGTTGTCTTGTTTGAGTTTACGAACGGCCAGAAATTCCAAGATCCTATTTTTTACCGTGACAAGATCGTAGTGGTCTTCATCAAGGATTTTCTGAGCGGAGCCTATATCCAGGTTGTCCGTGGTGGCCGTATTCCACGGCAAGGAGGTGAGCACCTCAAGATATGTCCTGGAAACGACATACTCCGGTGAATGAGCCGGAATCCGCTCAAGGCGTTGGAGCTCTCTGGTAGCCACTTCCACCGCGTCATCCGGCATGCCCGAAGTACGGATTTTTTCTTGAAATTCCTGCAGTTCGCAGGTTTGAGGTCCGTCATGAGGGCCAAGGTCCCGTTGCATGGAGCGCATCTGCTGTCGCAGATCGGTCTCTTTTTGACGTCTTGCGGCTAATGGGCCTTGAAGGCTGTCGCCTGCGGTTTGAAGTTTCGGATGAAGGGCCTGAACATCGGTTTGAAGATACAAGAACACTTTTTTCAGTCTGGCCAGGGGATCTTCTATTTCCAGCAGGCTCTGTTTAACGTCAGCTTTCAATGGCAGATAAACCGAAATGAGGTCCGCCAGCTTTCCGGGATCGTCTGCTCTCTCGATCATGGCCGCCCAGTGATCACTCATTGGCCGGCCGAGACTTAAAGTGATCTTGAACAGTGCTGCCACACTGTGTATGAGCGTATCCAACAGCTCGTGTGACTCACTTTCTTCTTCGACAAACTCGACTTCGCCCATAAAGTACGGCTCAGTCTGAATCTGTCGCACCAATCGCACGCGACACATGCCGTCCGCGATAGCTTTTACACCGCCGTTTTCCAGATGAACTACCTGTTGAATCCGGGCAAGAGTCCCGATCACGGAAATTTCTTCCCGTACGAGGCTAAGCCGGCTGTGGGCTTTTTGATAAAAAAGACCCACAAGGTTGTCCCCGCCGACGACGGATTCCGCAAGTTTCACCACACGAGATCCCTTTAGAAAGAGCGGGATCAAGACGTTGGGAAAAACAACCATATCCCTCAAGGGAAGGATCGGCACCACTGTGGGAGAATTCCCCACCGATTTAGATGACTTCATAGTACCGTCACACCCATCCCATGGAAAAATGCATTAACGTCAAATTGATTTAGACGATATTGTAGCCGTAACATACTCTATTTTCCCGGAAAAGTCAAGAAGGTGCGGGGTGTGACATTATCGATATATAAATGCATACAAACTTATAGGCAAAAAATACGTATAGTTAAAATATAACATTAATCTATTACAATAAGCTTTGCAAACCGTTCTCTTAAGGAGCGAATCATCAAGACTCGCGCTGCAATTCATAAAGTGGCATCGCTATGTAGAAGGGATTATCGGGGTTTCAATGATGAATCGGCCGGCCAGGAGCACATTATGTGACAAGAATTGTTTCGGCAAGACTTGACTCGGGGCTTGCTTTGCCGAACGAAGCATTCCATTTCTCTTGTAATAAGGCATCCCGAAACAGCACTTCCTCAGGTCGACCGGCATGGATTTCATGTAATATCTCGAAGAGCTTTCTGTAATCACTGCCGCTATCCGTTATCGAACCTGAAAAGAGCAGCGGCGTTGAGCTTCTTGAAAGACTCTCTTCATCAATTCGACTGGTTTCCCAGACGAAGCCTGCTACCGAATCGTAAGCCGCCGAGACCCTGCCGCGAAGCTCCGCATTCCCAGGATCCGGCCAAGTGATCCAGAAATTAATGGAAATTATAGCGCCCTCACCGTACACGGGACGGTAAGCTCTATTGAGATAATGATCAGGGTGGGCTGCGGCATACAGGGCCTTATCGAAAAACTGTAACCCCGGCAGGTCGGCTAGTTCCAGAACCACATGCAAACAGGTATGGGGATTAGCTTGTGCGAATTCATGGAGCAGATCGACCATCATTCTTTCATTCATCGTGCCTCTAAACCAGATTGTGAATGGATCTGAAGCCTTCCGGATGACTTCAGGCAAAGACCTCAACCAGGACGAACTATCAAGATTTACTATCCATTTGCTTAGGTATGCCGCCATATCGAGTTCGGTAACCACCGACGGTCCCCGATCTACCAGGGACGGAGGCGGGATGTAATCCAGTTCCATGTCGAAGACATTCTCGCACTCCAATAGAGCCGGTTGAAAGTCCTCCTCGGCGAAAGTCCGCGTTGAGCGCACGTAATAGGGCGGTCGAGAATGAAATCTAATCCCGAGCTCTTCCGCCTCTGTTCGGAAGTCGGTGCCCGGTAAAATCGACAGCACGAATGGATGCACCACTGAATAGGCCCCAGCCTGTCTGAGCCACTCCAGGGTGCGAGTAAATCCGCCAGGCGTGTCGTCCGGCAGTCCAAGGATAATGCCGGTGGTAACTTCTATCCCTGCATCCTTGAGCCATTCGACGCCTCGAGCAACATGTTCCGGGTCGCCCGTTCTGCCCGCGTGTTTCAAGGCCAATGGATTCACAGTTTGAAGTCCGACTTCAGCGGATCTGAGTCCGGCATCCTTGAGCAAAATTACGTCTTCGCGACTAAGCAAGTCTGCGCGTAATTCGGTGTGAAGGGCTACATCCCTGGCGTTCCTCCGTATGGTCATTGACCGGACCAATCCGCGGAATCCTTGTCCCACGTTGAATGTGGGGTCCATGAGATAGATCTCGTTCACTCCGGAATCTTTGGAGTATGCCAAGTCCAAGACTTTCTCTATCGAACCGGGCGGGTGTGTTCGGATGTTGTTGAATGCCTTGTGGTAATAGCAATACTTGCATCGGAAAGGGCAACCCCTGATTGTTTCCAGAAAGAGTGTGCCGTCGCGGGATGGCGCGATTGTCTTGTCCAGGTAAGGATATGGACTCAATGAGAGGTCCCATTGTGGATGAGGTCTCGTATCCATGTGAATGCCCGCGGGAACCTTGATGAAAAAGCCGGCCGTTCCCGCCTCTTCTCGCCGACCCAGAAGAAAGGTCACCAGCGGGCGAATTCTGGATTCCCCTTCTCCGAAGACGCCCGCGTCCACCGCCGGGTGCGTGATCACCCAGTTGTTGTCCGGCGTTACTTCAGGGCCGCCGACAAGTATCTTGGTATCAGGCGCCAGTTTCTTGATGTTTGAGGCCAGGAATAGGCTGCGTTCCACATTCCAAACGTAGAGTGTCATCGCCACAATCACAGGCTGGCGCTTCACAATTTCAAGGACTATTCCTTGGTCCGCAAATACGTCCACAATCGCCGGTTCGAGGATCTCGCCGGACAGGGTGTCGTCGATTACCGCGTGAAGCGCGATAGAGAGAAATCCGGCGGCCAAAGGAATATTTGAAGGCGCTTCGGAAAACGAAAATCGAGGCGGAGGAAGTTGTACAAAAAGTACCTTATCCATGACCGTCACTTTTGGCGCAGAATGCCCACGGACGCTATTTTCCGGCGATGTATCATACCGCTTCGGGTTGAAATTTGCTCCAGCACGGACCTGCGTTGCAGGTCCGTGATTTTTCATTTCAACGTTCCACGTTAGATCGCGGATCGGTATCAGATGGATGAGCCAGAGAAAATGGGGGCTTGCGCTACATCTCGTCAACTGTGATTGCCCGCTCAGGGCATACCACTACGCATGATTCACAGTTAGTGCAATCACCGGGCCTTGCCACACGTACGCCTTCGGCATCCATATCAAACACGTCCTCAGGGCATATTTTGAAACAATCGCCGTGGTTCTTGCATTTGTTCGGGTCAATCTTCGGTAAATACATTAGTCGTCCCGCCGCTCAGAAATTGAATACTTTTGACTCCGCAGCCAATTCAATGAGCTTTTTGGCAACGGCATATTCCGCCCCTTCTAATAGCACATCTTCCGTGATGCCTCGTGCCTTAGCACATGGGGTGCAAACATATATGGGGACCTTTTCTCGCAGAAGATACTCCATCGCGATGTTCATCTCTTCACCTGTGGGGGCCACTACATTTTCAGTCACTCCCTGCCGGGCAAAGATCACTCCCTCATCAATGAGGAATATGGAGACGTCGTGGCCCTCTTGACGGGCAACCTGGGCGAACTGGACGCATCTGGTCGGACTGTTGCTGTTGCCTAGTCCGGAACCCAATATAAATAGAAATTTCGCCATAGCAGCCTCCTTTGGTGTTCGATCGGTTTATTTCATTGGTTCTTTCCGCCTCACCGAACTCCAGCCGTATGCATTCTTCCCTGTAAGTGGCCAGATCTATGAGTGAGCGCACTCATTGCCCGCGTGTCCGGAACAACTGAATCTTGAATCGAACTCCGGAAGTCGCCCCTCTCGGATAAGGTCCACGTTCTGACGCACTGTTCCCTGGGCCGCTCGATACACCCGGGTGCCCTGGGCCTGCAATCTCATCAATGCTCCCATTCCAATACCCCCTACAACTACGGCATCAACTTCCTCTCCTCCCAGAGCTTTCAAGGGCTGGCACATACCATGAATGTGATGCAGATCGCCATTCCGAATTTCTTCCACGCGCAAGTTCTCTGTATCGACAATCACAAAGCCGGGCGCTGATCCAAAATGACTATAAACAAGACTGTCGATACCCTGTAACGTCTCTGTTGGAAAACAAACTCTCATCGTTATCTCCCTTCAAATTTGAAATTTAAGCTGGTGCTTTCCTGGAGCTCAAAATCGAGCGCCTACGCTCGACACCGATATTGTCCACTCCTTTGGCTTCTGCGGCCCCGCCTCAACAGGCGACCTTGATTTTCAGAACGATGGATAGACTTGCTTTTGCATTTGGGACATTCTTGAGGTCTTCCTGTTCCGTACGGCAGGCCCCATGTGTGTTGACACTGATCGCAGTTGAATTCTCGCTGTTCCGGCATTTCGATTTCGCCCCCTTCAATGCGAAGAGCGAGACCTGCGGTCAGGACTTGGGCTACCTTGCGCCTCGCTGTCTCAATGATTCTTCCAAATGTCTGACGCGAAACGTTCATGCGATCCGCCGCTTGTTCCTGGTAAAGTCCCTCAAGGTCGGCCAGTCTGATCGCTTCGAATTCGTCCATTGATAGGATGACTTCTTCAAGGCTGGCAACCGGCACTCCAACAGGCTTAAAAACCGTGCAGTCCGGCTTCTCACTGACTCTACGGCAACACTTAGGTCTGGCCATTATCATGCGCTCCGAATCCATTATGAGCAAATGCCCAAAATTGTCAAGAGGGAAAACCCCAATTTCTACCGAGTTGAGTGCCACGGATCTGCTATGCGGGTCCGTGATTCTTCGTTAACGCATTCCACGTTTGGTCGTGAATCGGCATCGGGCTCCATCGCTTGGCCAAACAAAATTTACTTTCGAGAATTGTTGTAATCCGGGTCGGCACAGGAGGAAGAGGACGAAAGATCATTCACCATCCGTCCGTCACAAAGGTTGATCACCTGGTGGGCGAGCTTCTGAACCGTCTGAGCGTCATGGGTAGCTATTACGACGGTCTTGTCATAACCGCGATTCAACTCGATCACGATCTCTTCAATTCTTTCGGCACTCTCCTTATCCAAGTGATTTGTAGGCTCATCCAGTAATAGGACCTCTGGTTCCAGTGCCAGCGCTCTGGCAAGCGCCACCCTCTGGGATTCTCCACCCGAGAGAGATCGAGCGAATCGCTTCTCGAAACCCGAGAGACCGACTTGCTCCAATGTCGCACGAGCGATTTCTCTGCTTCGATTTCTCGGAATACCCCTCACCCGAAGTCCCCACATGACATTTGCCAGAACGGTTTCATGAAATAAATAAGGCACTTGGAGTAACAATCCCACTTTGCGTCGGAGGTCCAGGAGATTCCTGTGAGTTTGCAACTCACCGAAGAACTTGATGGTTCCCGTCTGAGGGACTACCAGAAACGCAAGGTTGTGCAGCAGAGTGGTCTTGCCGGAGCCATTAGGACCTACAAGGGCAACGATTCGGCCGGACGGAATGAGAAGCTCTTCAATGAAAAGCGCTGTGCTATTGTCATAAGAGAAGCGCAAATCCCGAATTTCGTAGGCAAGGTTCATTGCTTGCCGCTCCGCTGCAACAAAAAAAGAAAAGCATTCACCGCCAGGGCCACGGACAGGAGAATAGTTCCCAGCGCCAACCCAAGTTCGAATTCGCCTTTCGCGGTTTCAAGAGCAATGGCAGTGGTCATGGTCCTGGTAAAACCTCTTATGTTGCCGCCTAGCATCATGGCGATGCCGACTTCGGAGATGACCCTCCCAAAGGCTACGACCACTGCTGCAGTAATGGCAAACCTGGCTTCTTTCACAATCTTTACAGCCTCTTGAGAAAGGGAAGCCCCTAGAAGTTTGCACGTCAGGAACAGGTTGCGATCCAACGCTTGAATTGCTGCCAAAGAGAGATTGACCACGGTGGGCACCGCCAGCACAAAAAGCCCCAGGGTTATGCCGGAAGGCGTGAAGAGCAGGCCAAGATCACCGAGAGGGCCCTGGCGGCTTAGCAGAGCGTAAAAAAGCAGCCCTACCACGACCGTAGGAAGTGCCATCAGGGTATTCAGAACAACAAGGACCGCAGATTTGCCTCTGAACCGGTTCAAAGCGATGAGCAATCCCAAAGGGACGCCGACGATGGAAGCAAGAACGGTTGCAGACCCCGCCACCTGCAGTGAAGTCCAAACAATAAAGTACACCTCCGGGTCCAAACTGACAATGAGTCCCAAGGCGCTCCAAAGGGCTTTACCGAGAAAATCCAAATCAGCTCCAACGCACTACTGCTTCTCAGCATCGGGGAAAAAGAGCTGTTTACCCTTGACCTTGAAGTCGGCGATGATCTTTTGCCCCTCAGGTCCTGTCACGTATTCGATAAACTTCTTTGCCAGATCATACTGCACTTTTGGATGCTTCTTTGGATTTACAGCTATAATTCCGTATGGGTTGAACAGTGCTTTGTCACCCTCTAAGAGAATCGGCAGGTCGATTTTGCCTTCATGGGCTATGTAGGTTCCACGATCAGTCAGTGTGTATGCTTGCTTGTCGTATGCCATTTGCAGAACGGCCCCCATCCCTTGACCGGCCTCGATATACCACTTTCCCTTAGGGGTAATGCCGGCCATTTTCCAAAGTTGCTTTTCCAACTGGTCGGTGCCGGAATTGTCTCCTCTCGATATAAAATCAGCCTTGCCTTCAGCTAGAAGCTTGAATGCCTCAATTGCGGACTTTGCTCCTTTGATCCCGGCAGGATCGCTCTTGGGTCCCACAATTACGAAGTCGTTGTGCATAACATCTCGACGATCCACACCGTACCCATCCGCCACAAACTTGTCTTCAGCCGGCCGGGCATGGACAAAGACAACATCCACGTCGCCGTTTTCACCGAGCTTCAAAGCCTTGCCCGTACCCACGGAAATTACATCGACCTTCACGTTGTTTGCCTTCTCGAACGGCGGAAGCAAGACGGTCAAAAGACCAGAGGCTTCAGTGCTGGTCGTAGTACTCATGCGAAGGCGTGTCTCAGAATGAGCGAGAGAGACCACGATCATGCAGGCGGCTAATACCGTCCAGGTTAGAAAACTCTTTTTCAAATTACACCTCTCGTATTTCATTTTGAGGAAACGAGCTAATCTTCCAATTTGGGCGAACTCACCTTTGGCGCTGTATCTTGCGGAAAGACCATTTTTCCGCACAGGCTCAAGTCATAACCTCGGAACTCCTGTGCCAGCTCGCGAAAAGATTGCTCATGTAGCATGCCAAGGAAAAGTTGAACGCCCTGGTCGAAGAACCGCTCCTTGGAGACTATGAGATCATAACGTTCTGTGCGCAGGGGAATAAAATCCAGATCAAGGAGGCCAGCCACGGCGGTGATTGCCGGGGCCGCGTCCGCTCTCCCGGACAGTACTTCGATGCCGACATCCAGGTGCCGCTGAAATTCCTTTTGGTAACCTTCAATCGTATTGCCGTCAATTCCGTTTCGTTTCAATTCAAGGTCAAACAGAAGACGGGTGCCGGTGCTCATCGGGCGGTTTACGATTCGTAAGCCGGGGCGGCCGAGGTCCGCCATGGAAACAATTCCCTTGGGGTTACCTCTGGGGAAAAGCAGACACTGCTCCCGTCGGCAGAAATTCACGACCGCCGGGGCCTCGCCCAGTTCCTCGGCAGCGAACCTGAAGTTGTATTCATCTTCGTTTTCTTGGAGAAGATGGCTTGTTGCGATGTGACAGAAGCCGCGTCTCATTGCCCTGAGGCCGCCGAGACTGCCCAGATTGCCGAATACTGCCACGTGTTCAGGATAAAGTCGATTAAACAGGGAGATAGCTCGATCCAGCAGGACGTCGTTGCTTCCCGCTAGAATGAGCAGCCCATGATACGGCGGCAGCGGCGGAGTGCACGCGGGTCTATTAACGGTCGAGTTTTCAATCCATTGTTCAACAAGATCACGAGGAAAGAGCCATTTGCCTGTCACCTTGGTTGCAGGAAGTCCCTTATCGGAGATCAGGTTGTAGACCATCTTCTCGTTGACGCCGAGAATTTGGGCTACTTCTTTGGTAGACAGGAGGGTTTTCATAGGTACACAAAAGGCACGCGATCCAAGATGTATCACCCTCCTTGAGTACCATTACGAATCCCTGGGTGTCAATTGGAAATGCCCCACGAATCCATCAATATCCATGGGGCACCAAGAATAACCCAAAATAACTCTTTATCTTTTAGGCGACCGTCTGTAGTCGGATGAGTTTCTTGTCTATCTTACCCACACTGGTCTTAGGAATCGCCTCAACTACCTTTATCTCGTCCGGAACGGCCCACTTTGAGATGCGACCTTGTGCTGAGGCCTTCTTAAGGAATTTGTGTAGATCGGCCTTGAGGGCTCCATCCCTCATACCACCAGACGGAACTACCAGGGCAACAGGTCGCTCGCCCCATCGATCATCAGGTCGGCCCACCACCGCAGCCTCACCGACCCCTGGGTGCTCGCTTATGACGCTTTCCAGCTCCAGCGAAGAGATCCACTCACCTCCACTCTTGATGACGTCCTTTAGACGATCCGTTATCCTTATGTAACCCTCAGAATCGATGCAAGCTACGTCTCCGGTATGCATGTATCCACCGCGCCACAGATCTTCGCTGGCTTCCGGATTCTCGTAATAGCCCTGAGTAAGCCAAGGAGCTCGCACAACGATTTCGCCCGTGGTTCGGCCGTCGGGAGTAACGTCCTTCATATCCGGACCAACCACGTGCAGATCTACCAGTGGCGCTGGAAGACCAGTGCTGGTCCTGACATGGACCTGCCAATCGAGATCGGCATCCAACTCGTCCGGTTTTAGCAGGGCGAGGGATAGAACCGGGCAGGTCTCGCTCATTCCGTACCCCGTGGTTATGTCAATTCCCGCCTCCAAGGCGGCCTTGGCTAACCCGCGGGGAAAAGCGGACCCACCTATCAAGAGTTTCCATTTGCTGAGGTCAACCTCCTTAGCAACAAGACTCTGCAACAGCATGTGGAGTATGGTGGGTACGCAATGCGAAAAGGTGACCTTCTCCTTGTCTACCAGCCTCAAGATGGCATCCGGCTCGTAACGTCCGGGGTATACCTGCTTGACACCCAGGAATGTGGCCACATAGGGCAGTCCCCAAGCGTGTACGTGGAACATGGGGGTCAGCGGCATGTACACGTCATTCGACCGAAATCGGCCCTGAGCATGGTAACTGCCCAGCGCGGCGGATAACATCATCGTGTGCATGAACAATTGGCGATGGCTGAAATAAACTCCCTTCGGATCCCCTGTAGTGCCTGTGGTGTAAAAAAGCGTGGCCATAGAGTTTTCATCGAAATCATCGAAGTCATAATGATCTGAGCCTTTGGCCAGAAGTTGCTCATATTCCACGTCTACGGGCACCGAGGTGTTCGACTGAGTATCGTCGTCCTTCAAGAGTATCCACCTGCGCACAGTCTTCAATTCGTCCTTTATGCCCTCGAGCATCGGCAGAAAATCCTCGTGGACCAGAACTACCGTGTCCCCTGCGTGATTCATGGTGTAGAGGATTTGAGCAGGCGACAAACGAATGTTCACCGTGTGGAGAACGGCCCCCAGCATGGGAACAGCAAAATAGCATTCCAGGTAACGGTGGGAATCCCAATCCAGCACTGCCACAACATCTCCAGGTTTCACTCCTAAAGCGCTGAGGCCGGAAGCGAGCCGACTGATGCGACGGAAAAACTCGTAATAGTCGTAGCGGGCCTTGTCTCGGTAAACAATTTCCTTCTGCGGCGTGTAGACTGTGGGAAAATGCAACAGGTGTTTGATCAGTAAAGGATATCCATAAGCACTCGGAGTTTTCTCGATGATCCTGGTGTTAGCAGTCATAATGGCTGACCTCCAGTTTAGAATTTCTGCTCAACCACCCAGTGTGGCTGTTCCAGTGGGAGACGACCGGGCGGTCATGTGATAGATCCGTGATGCGTAGATATCACCCGACCTGAGGTTACATGGGCTATGGGCTTCCCGGTCGTCTCATTTCCATAAGGGGCAAGATTCATGCCATCTGCTCCTAACGGCGTGCGACAGCTTCAGCTCATGAGGAGACAAGAACCGTTCTGCAAGGCATCAGAGCAAAATGGATGGCAATTTTGGCAGGGAAAGGGTAGGCGGATCGTGAGTGAGAGATCGACTATCAATGTGGAACGCGATACACGGGCGTCAAACTTTGCGGTCGACAAATCGACCACCCATTTTCCACATTAAGCTAAGTAAGGGCCATATCACGTCCCGGCAAGTCAAACGTTACTATGGTGCAAAACGTTACCATATTTGGTGCAAAACTAAACCGAATAGTGCTCAAGACCTAACTTCTTAATTTTACGCAATAATGTTGAATGAGCCACCTTAAGGACCTTGGCAGCCTTGCGTATGCTCCCGCATTCGTTCACTGCTCTATCGATGAGTTGAGTCTCCACCGCGGCCACCGCGTCTCTTATAGGTACCAGTCCGGAAACTGACACCAGCCCCTGCTTACTTTGAAACTGTGGATGAATCGGATGAATCTCCTGCGGCAAGTGAACGGGCAATATGACCGGGTCCGTCACCATCACTACGAGACGTTCTATAACATTTTTTAACTCACGGACATTCCCCGGCCATGCGTAATGACGGAGAAACTCCATCGCCTCGGCGGAGAGCGCCTTGTTGATTTTGTATTCCAGACAAAAGGTGTTCAGAAAGTGAACAGCAAGCGCGGAAATATCATCCTTTCTTTCACGCAGGGGCGGCACATCGATCTTGACCACATTGAGCCTGTAAAACAGATCTTCGCGGAAAAGCTTTTGCTCCACCATCTCCAGGAGATCTCTGTTACTGGCGGCAATGAACCGTACATTCACAGAATGGCTCGAAACACCCCCTAAACGCGTAACTTTCTGAGCTTGGATCACCTGCAAGAGCTTAACCTGAAGGTCCAAAGCCAGCTCCCCGATTTCGTCCAGGAAAAGGGTCCCGCCATCTGCAAGTTCCAACATTCCGGGTTTTCCTTTTCTGGCCGCTCCCGTGAACGCACCCGACTCATATCCAAAAAGCTCTGACTCAATGAGGCTCTCCGGAATGGCGCCGCAATTGACCTTGACGAAGGGTCCATCTGATCGGCCGCTGTGGACATGGAGTAGCTTAGCCACGACTTCTTTTCCTACTCCCGATTCACCTGTAACGAGAACAGTCGTCGGATATGGCGCCACCTGCTTGACCATGTCCAGTATGCGAAACATGGTCTTGCTCCTGGCCACAGCGTCCTCTTCTTTTAGAAACTCAGATCGAAGTCGTGCCGCTTCTGCACGATATTTTTCCAGAGCAAATTTTGTTTCTTCCAGTCTCTTTTCAAAATCTCGAAAATGGGTAATGTCCCGAATATTCGTGACTACCCGATACACTTTTCCGCTTTTGTTAAAAACGGGGCGTCCGGTGGAGATCACATACCTGCCGTTTCGAAGACTTTGTATCCTGGTGACAGGACGAGGGGGATTTTGGGACAAAATATCAAGAGTTACAGATTCGGAAAAAAAACCTTTGTCAACCAACTCCTGCAGGTGGTGTCCCAGGACTTCCTGCGCCTGAATTCCAGCGATCTCCTCGAAGGTTCTGTTCACACGGAGGGTTATGCCGTTGCCGTCCGTAATGTAAAGACCATCGTTTGAAGAATCTATGATGAGTTCGAGTTCCTTTCTTATTTCGTCCAACTCCCTGACCATTTTAGTGTATGAGTGCATCTCGCCCGAAAGGCTTTCCAGGAGCGAAACATCGAGGAATGTACCTACTGCTCCCCAAAGTTCCGAGTCCTGACTCAGCGGTGCACGGTTTATGAGAAGGGTCCGATTGTCGATCACAATTTTTTCAACAGGCTGCCTCTCGCCGGTTCGCAGCACGCGCGCGAGGCCGCTATCGGGAACGATTTCATCGATATGACGTTGGAGAGCTTCCTGTTCAGAAATGTGTACAGTCTGTACAGCGGCTTTGTTGACAAAAACGACTCGTCCATACTTGTCTATGATAATGATGCCCTCATACGTTGAATTCAATATCGCTTGAAGTATTTCTCTATTCACGGAGTCACCGGCACCCATTTGAAATTCTCCGGTTATTTTGTATGAGCAGACGTTGTATCGACCACTTTGGGGATGATGAGCCAATCCGGGACCATCACGAATTCGAGATTCCTCGATAGGTTTGCGGCCGTATGGCCACTATATGTCTCGCCCAGCCACGGTCCGATCGCCGCGATTGCTCTGTATGGCTTTTCATTCTAGCTGACCTGTGTTGTCAAGGCAATGGGCCTCGCTTTCGCAGGTGCGCCCAGGTTGGTTCTCGGGACGTGGTGATTCTCTCGAAAAAAATTACCTATTGGTGGCAAAGACGACAGCCACATGCTGAAAACGCCGATATTGAGCTTTACCTGCGACAGCACCACGCCGGACAAGTCAGCAGTGACGCCAAGCTATGCGGATACGCCATCGGAAATTAGTTTCCGAAATCGCTACAAATCACTGAATGACGCGATCATAAGGTGGCCACTATGGAAGGTGGAGGAGCAAGCAACCATTCATTCCAGCTTGGGCTCCACGAGTAAGACAGAAGGCTTCGTCGATCTCTTAAGGTTTGTATCCTAGGATCTATTTCTTCGCTCCCTGGGCCTTCAGTAGTTCCAGGATCTTGGTATGACTTTTCTCGGAAGCCGCCATCAATGCTGTATCACCATCCTTGCTCCTGGCATTGACATCAGCTTTCTTTTCCAGGAGCAGTTTCACAATGTCGATGTGACCCTCGTGAGAGGCCACCATTAAGGAAGTCACTCCATTGTAGTCTTTCGCATCGACGTCCGCTCTCTTTTCGAGGAGAAGTTTCACAACCCCGGTGTGGCCCATAGCGGAAGCCATTATCAGTGCCGACGAGCCATTGCCGGCCTTAGCATCCACGTCAGAGCTTTTTTCGAGAAGCAGCTTCACAATGTCGAAGTGACCCATGACAGAGGCCATCATCAATGCCGTCACACCATTGTCGTCCTGAGCATTAACATCGGCCCGTTTGTCCAGGAGGTCTTGGACTTCTTTCAGATCTCCTTCTCCGGCTGCGCTTATCAGGTCCTCGCCTTGATCCGCAAAGGCTACAGAACAACAAAGAGTCAACACCGCGAACGCTGTTACGACTATGGCGATTCCCCGCTTGTGCATTCTAAGTCTCATCACTATGGCCGGCGCTCCTTTGAGTGTCCGCCCAAAGGCAATCCCAATGATCGCAGGAAATAAAACCTTAAATCGGACTGTAAAATCCCAAATACAAACTTGCGCCCACCGTCCATGATTGGATATTCACGGCCCATAATACCGACTCTGTCGTTGAACCGGAAAGTCTCTGTGAAGCTGTTTTCAGATGGAGGGAATTCCATTTAGCGAACGCGCCCAAACCGAGGCCATCTCTAATGTTGAGGCAACAATCCGCGAAGAATTCCATGAAATAGTCCCCGGTAACGTTGAAGTTCGCGAACTCGGCATAACCGAGGTTGTCCCAGAAGTGGTATTTCAGTTGTCCCCCAACTGCGGGCGCTCCTGTGAAGCGAAGGAGTATGGAGCCGTTGGAAATGGGCTGCTGAACTTGCAATCCAAATAGCGGCATATACGCATTAAGGATATAATCGTCATCTGTGATGTCGCTATAGTTGACTCTGGTGCTCATATGGTCGTAGCGGAAGCCCGCAAGGAACTCCAGATTGCCGGAGATCCGGCATTTGCCAAGACAGTCCAACGACCACCAGTCGAATGAAGGAATTTGAAAACTTATAGTAGCGGCGCTTGGTTCCGTGTACCACGCGCCGGCACCGGGCTGAGGGAAAAAGACAGATCCGCAAATGAGAAAACCGAAGCCATTGTCAAGGGTGAAGTCTTTGCTTGCTCCAAGCCAAAAACCTCTGAGCGGCCAAGGCGCGGTGCCGGTGGAAACCTGCCGCTCCAGGGCCCACCTGCTTCCTTTGTAGTGTTCAAGCCAGCCGAAGTACATTCTTGGCGCAGTTATGAGACCGCACTCTGGGTTGCCCTCGGCATCACAAACAGTGTTCGGCCAGCGGAAAGAAAGACCCGCAATGCTCGATGTTCCGTAACTCCCGAGGAATCCCTGCGCGGAGGTATCTCCGGCAAAAACCCATAACGCCACCACACCAGCGAATAAGACGGC
>DATJPW010000330.1:0-5043 GCA_035506215.1 Desulfomonilaceae bacterium | reverse complement strand
CGGATCGCATTGCTGAGCGCATTCTAGGACATGCCGATAAAGGCGGATATCTGGACGGTGATCTCCCTGTCAATAGAAGGTACGGCGAGATTTCCGACGAAGAGCTCGTCCGAGCAATAGACAAGTTGACCTTCGATCATGGGGACTCCAGGATCAATGGGAGACCCGTCGTCCTGAAACCTGTTAGCTATTTGTTAGCTGGGGGGCGTTTTTCACAGAATGAGGTCCTTGACAGTGATGCAGAAAGCTTGTAATGTTGCGGATGTGGGGATGTAGCTCAGCGGGAGAGCACCGCGTTCGCAACGCGGGGGTCGAGGGTTCAAATCCCTTCATCTCCACCAAGGATTTCAAAGAGTTAGGTCATGGCGCCACCTGGCCTGTCTTCTTTTTTCCTGGTCTCAGTTTACATCCAGTTAACATTTTTCATGATCGGCCTCTAGCAACGAGTATTTCAGAAGGTCCGAAGTCAGCGGTGATGGATACGGTTTAGGGTTGATTCAGGGACTGAAAACGGGTACTCTGTCTTCATGCTGATAACCTCCCATCACGGTTTTCGGCAGAGGCCCCGGAAGAAGAGACCATCTTCCACCGGGGCTTTCCTAATGGCGCCGTTCCCTGAAAAACAGAGCTGATGCAATAGTTGGACGATGAGGAGGAGCACCCCGGAGGGTATCACTTTGATTGTGAGCTCGTAACTAAAATGCTGTTATAATAACTAGATGAGCTTAATGAGCGCGCGGTTTCGCGCTGTTGACAAGTAATCCTGAGGAATCATAGCGAGAATGACGTTAAGTTATAAGTATCGCGGGAGTTGACAGAGATCACGAAAGGATTGCGCAGTTACCACCCGAGAATCATGCCAAGTTGGATTATCCGGAAACTTCGTTTTCGATGCAGGGCGCTTTTCCCCGAATTCCCTTAACCGGGAGGAAAGCGTACTATCTGGGAAATTTCTTCATTTTTCGTTGCAGAGCAGTGCCCGACCGGATGTGGCCGTTCTCTTTAGGGTCTAGTTGCGGGCGCAAAGGCGGCTCTTCAGGAACAAAACTTGCGGACCCGGGAAAGCGACCGCATGCCTTTAGTCAGACGGGCAGATACCATGAAGATGCAGCCGGAACAATCCTCTTCCCGGCGAGCAAGACGAGGTTTGTCAGTCAGGTTAAAAGGCTCTGTCTCAGAAGTCTACGTTCAAGACGCCCGTGAAGGCCCAGATCGGGTCAATGCTTTTGCTCGGATTTACGGCCAGAGGCGTACCGTTTAAGGAAAACATCACCGGGTTCACCGCGCCAAGCGGGCTGATTCTCCCCTGGGCAGTGACAGTCGTAGCCTTGGTCCTGTCGACACAAGCGAACTTGAACCATTCGCCCGGCTGCCAGTACGCACCCCTCAGGTTCACTATGAACCCTTCAAGCAGTTTCCAGTCCACACCCGTGGTGACTTCCCAACCAAGGTTGTTGTCCGGGATGTTCGGAACACCGAGGGCGGGCGCCGCCGGATACCCTTCGGTGTTGCTGTAGCCGAAGAGGTCCACGGAGTTGGCGCCTCCATGACTCAGAGTCCCTACAGCAGCACCATTAGGAACGGTTGTCAGGCCCGGGTTAATGGTCAAGCAACCTACAGGCCAACTGCCGGAATTCCTCCATGCCCAGAAGAATGTTCCGTACAAGTTCAAGTTGGCCGCTATCGCGTAATCGAGTCTCGTGGCCGCAACTGTGGCGTCCGTCATACCGCCGCCGCCCATGCCGTCGCGAAAGTTCAGGCCGCCCGCGTACGTGTAGGAGAGCAGGTAACTGTAAGGTATCATCAAAGGACCGTTGCAGCTCACAATACCAAAGCCTACGTTGTTCCAATTGCTTTTGCTAATCCAGAAGCCGTCCCGCCTGTCAGGACCGCCCATCCACGCACAGAGGAAGCTGAGTTTGGAAGGGCCGCACAAAAGACCAAACTCGCTTGCCCATTGCCAGACCTCTGTATTCACCGGCTGGTAAACGCTACCGGCCCCTAAACCGAAGAAATCGACAGGATTGTTGCCGGTGCCGTTGGTCAGCAGAACCCGTCCCGGCTGGAAGCGAGTCTGAAAGTTGTCCCAATCCACCTCAGCGTTGAAGAAGAACCGGCCGTTGTTGTACTTCACATACATTATCCCGTCATAGATGGAGTGATCAATTGTGGGCATGAGGTCATACGCACCGGTATTGCTAGCAATGTTACTTGTTTTGGTGCCCACATGTTCCGGCCCTTGATGATTCTGATAATATTCAGCAAGGATGCCCGCCTCAAGTGGACCGTTGGAATAGACCACAAACATACCGGAATGCGGGAGTTCCTTTCGGATGCCGCTCAGGTCCCAAAGCTTCTGGTACCTGGTGCCGATCGTGTTGTTGGTGAACTGACCAAGCGCGGCGGCTGGCGCGCTGAGACTGGAAGCGCCGAAATTGATGTTCCTAAAGCAATCCAGCAAGGTGCCCTGTCGCCAGGGATACATGTATGCACCGATGCGCAGTGGCCCGTACGCCGCGATAAGGGCCAAGCTTTCCGAAGCGAACGTGCGCTCGCCTTCCCCGTTGCCCAAGCCCATACCAAATGGGCCCGGTCTCTTGCCGAAAACCAACGTGCCCCATGGGAGCTGAACAGTCGCCCAGAGCAGGTTCCACTGTCCGGTCGCTATCGGCCTGGAAATGGCGGAACCGGTCTGCTGGTTCATATAGTACCCACTCCCAGCGTCGGTATTGACCAGAAAGGATGGGTTCCAGCTCAGAGCGGCCTGATCAAACACGTTGCCGGCAGCGCCGCTGCTGAAGTTCCAGTTAGTATACGATCCTATCCAGTACTGGCCTCTGATCCTGACCGCGGGGTTCACCCGGATTTCAGGGTTCAGCACCATTCTCATGTACTGCCAGGACGCGTCCTCTCCGGTCACGAGACCGAATTGGGTGCCGCTAAGCTGCCGGGCGCCAACCCAGGTGTTCAGCGCAGCCCAGTTGAAAACAGCCCCATTGGGGCCAATGCCGAGGGTGTCTAAAGGGCCCACTTGGTTCAACGGGCCGAAGAACCCGTTCGGTCCTCCCTGAGTAATCAATAAGTAGGTCCACTCGAAATTGCCGGTCATGGAGAATTCCCATGCCGGTGCGGGACAGCTAACTGCGATGATTAGCAGCCCTGCCATCAATAACGTTAAAAGTTTTTTCATTCCTTTCTCGCAATCCACATGGAATCATAAAGATAGCCCGATGGCAGTCCAAACTTCCGTGAACACCATTGCGCCACATATATGCTCCCACCTCCGCGACCTCCGCTTCGGAAGCCGGAAGGCGTCGGCGCCGAGCTAAATATTTACAAGTGGTTGCAAAACCTCAATGGAAGAAACGAATGATGCATTATTTTGTAGGCGCGGTTCGTGAACCACCCGAAATTAGGGCGCTTCTCGAAGCCCCCCTTCCGTATCACATGTGCATTTAGAGGTTTCGCAACCACTTGTAGGCAAGCGGAGGGCAAAAAGTTGCCATGTTAAAAGCCCGGTTATACCTATTCTTGACCATACCGCTCCATCGTTGTCTCAGTCAAATACAATCGTCAGGCTAGGTTATAGGCGGGACTTAACCTACCCCTCAAAATGGCCTGACCCCTAAAAGACTTGTCCAGGTTCCAAGTTATTGCAGGATATGGTTAGGATAAGTGAGAATGCCATTTCCCAAGGTGAACAAACGTACTATACCTCCAACTTGACAAGTGGTACATAAACTGGGACCACGCTTGAAATGAGGTTCACCATGTTGAGACAGGACAACAATATAGGCCGGACAATCCAGAATATCCAGCAAGCTTTGATTGAATCCGGCTGCTTTGACCCTGCTCTGTTCGGGGCATCCGACGGTTTGACGTCGAACCGCGTTTATTCCGGTCTCGGAATCGAAGCGGCAATTGCAACCGTCAGGAAAGGGCATGGCCAGCTGCGCAAGATGGTGGCATTCCTGGAGGAGCAGGTCATTGGGCCGATCTTCCGCCTTGAACCCCAGATTCATGGACCCGAACACTTGGACGAACTGAGAAGACTGCTGGAAAAGCTTCTTCAGGCAACTGAAGACCTGAGAAGACAAAAGGACCATGTTCGAGAACTCGTAATCTTCCACTCGAGGCTTCTGGCACTCTACATACTGATCTTGTCTCGGTGCGGAGGTCCCGGCCGCCAGAGCCCGATCATCGAAATGATGTTGCGGAACATAGCCCGGCGCAAGGCTATAGAACTCGACCGCGAGCAATTCAACAGCTCTTTCGCAGCGCTTCAAGAAAAAATAACTATAGCCGTGATAGCCAAACGTTATGGTGTCTATGTTCTTGCGACCCACGGTCTGAAAGTCCTTTTCAACACCGAAATCGAGTTTCGTACGTACGGAAAGTCCCCTGAGGAATTGGCGCTCCAGATAACAAACACTCTTTTGAAAAACGGCATAAAGCTCGGTGAAGTTACGGATCTGGTCTGCGGAGGCGGAGATCTGGGAACCCTGCCGGACGGCATCTACGCTTTGACCGAGAAGGTGCGGGACGAGTCGTTGAAAAGGCTGCAGAACAGCTCGCTGAACCGAGGGGCGCTCATCGCATGGGAGCTGAAAAAGCTTCTCGAGCTTCAGCAGGCTCAAAGTAGGATAAACGTATCTCTGTGCAGCCCCCTCTCTTTCGCCACCATTGCGGCGCACGACGTGGATTCACTTCGCAAGGAGCGGACATTCGAGCTGATGGGTGGCCAGAAAGGGTTCGTCAAAGTCACTCCGCTCAAGGCCACGTCTGCCCTGCTATCTGAAATCGAGAAGGTCAATTCTGAAAATCTTAACCTCCTTGTCATGGCGCTGGACGATCTCTTTGCGTCGGTAGTGAGAAAAACAGGACCACATATCATCAGGGAACTTGCAGCCCAGGACGCGAATCAGGCTTTGAGCAAGTTCGATTTTGCCAGGATCTCGGAGTGCCTTATACAGGAAGATTTCACGATCCCTCCACATTTCCGTCTTGCCTCTCGTGACATTGGGACTGGCGTGGGCGAGATCT
>DATJPW010000329.1:0-8487 GCA_035506215.1 Desulfomonilaceae bacterium | reverse complement strand
TGAATACTAGGAATGCGCTCAATTGTCCGACGAGCATAACCGCGAAGATCATGACCCACCCCATTATCACCTCGATTCTGGGATTCCGATATTTACACCTCCCTTGGAGGACCCGGACCCCCAGAAGATAGCTGAACGTGCTGCCTATAATTCCTATAAAACAGAACAAAACTCTATTCAGTCCATGAATGCATTCTGTGCTCATTACATCCCCTTCCTTTCCCTGAACGATGGTATGAACATCAGAACCTCTCTGGCGAGCGCCTTGATGCCCTGCGGTGCGATTACGGGGCATTCCTTACCTGACTCCGAAGATGCGTTCAAGGTCGTCGGAGAGTCGCTGTTCTGCTTCCTGGCGTTTTTCATTGTTGATCCTTTCGATGGATTCGACCCAATCGCGGTTGGAGTCCTCGATTTCCTTCTGCTGTTTGCGGGTGAGGGGTGCGGGTTTACTATTTTGGTTCATGGCTTACCTCGCATTGGTAGAGCAGGGCTATTTCCCGTTTCAGATCCTCCAAGCGCCGGATCATCTGGTCAACGTGGGTCTGGTGCTCTCGTGCCATCTCGCGTTCCACGTTCGAAAAGGCCACGTCTACGGCCATTTCGAGGATGGATTTGGGTGGGCTGGTGTCAATCATGATTGCACCACCACAATAATGCGTTTTTCTTCCGGGATCAGGTCAAGGATTTGCTGAAAGGTGGGGGCAGGTTTATCGCCTAGCAGTTCATCGACGAGGCTGTCACGGAAAGCAAACTCATGTGTCCATATAGGGCGATTGAGAACCTTCTCGACTGCACCGTGAAAGTCGGAAAACTCCATGCACAACTCATCAACAAATAACTGAAAATCAACTATTTCCTTCGGAGTTTTAGTTTTCCACCATCCCGATTCAAAGAGAGCGATTGCCGCATCTCTTCCTATGCTTCGGTACATTGCTGCGTGTTTTTCGTCGCTTGCCATAACTCCTCCGTATTTACTACTTGGTAAACGTCCCACATGGGACGTAGCTAATCGATGGGAAAGATAAACGGCACGAGGCACAGGCCCAGGAACAGGGCAATGGCGACGAGTCGTGCGAAGGTGAGGAATTCGCGCAGTTTGCGCTGTTCGATGGGCATCAGGTAGGGGTTCATTGCTGCTTGCCTTTCTTCGGCTCTGCCATTGTGCCTGTGTACTGGTCGTGGTAGGACCTGCGCTTCTTGCCGTCCTTGGTGCAGCCATAGCGTCCAGTAGATGAGTGCATCCAGCCATTACCTTGGTCTGGCTTAAGACATCGTCCACAGTGAGCGCAAATTACCTTTCTTTTCTTCGTCATTTCTGTTCCTCCGCAGCCTGCTGATACTTCGCTGCCTCTGCCTGCTCTATTGCATTTTCCGAAATCCACGTTCCCTTGAACGCTGTTGCCATGGCATCGGTCCACATCTTCGCAAACTCATTGCGTTGTTTTTCGGTACTGGCTACTGGGATCGAAAGACTGCTTTCAAAGCTGCCATCGCTAACTCGGACGATGAGTTGAATGGTAGTGGGCTCACTTTTCATTTCCGCAATCCTTTGCAGCCTGTTGATACTTCAGGCTCATAGCTTCGAGTTTGAGTGTGACGCTGGTGGGGCCGACGAGTTCATGCCTGAAGTAATACCTCTCAGCACGCTCGTTGAGGCGTTTGGCGAGGTTGGTCAGGATTTGAGGGTCGATGGTCATGATTGCACCGCCTCGCTGAAATGTTTGGCGAATTCACGACGCAATGGCCCGTCAGGCAGTGTTTTCCAATCAGGCCCGTTCTTCTCTAATGCTGGCAAGCAGGTTTCCTTGTGAATAGGCAACGCCGCATTGAATCCATCGAGGTGGATTGTGGCCACTGTCTGGTTAAGCATGATCTCTTTCAGGAACGACTCACCACAGAGAACGCATTCACCTAAACTGCCATCGATTCCGGGAATATCGAGTTTCATAACTCCTCCATTTCCTTTGGTATATGCGTGATGTTCTTACCGCAGTGAGGGCCGTTCATAGGCGGCATGTGCAGTCGCGAATATCAGCGAGACAACTGGGGCATTGTTCGATGTACTGCAGTCCCATCGCCTTACAGCATTGTTCGATGAGACTCCAAATCGGTCCAGCGGTACACCGATTGCTACCGTTGCCAATCGTGAACAAATGAAACCATCCCTCGTCTGTCTTGACTGGATTTGGGTCGTGTCCTGGAGTTCCTTTGCAATAGCCGCAAACTTCAAGGGCAGCTTCCATCAGGATGTGAGCGCGAGCACTGAGAGAGACAACGGCTTTTCCAGCTATTGTGGATCGCTGAACAGACCACTTCTCTTTGGCGTGCATGCAATTGCATCGGCCTTCATGGTGATCTCTCCAGAATGATCCTGTCGGGCAACGCTGCTCTGTAACTTCAAGTGTTCCCATCGGAGCATGTAGCTTCTGGCGGACAGCAGGAGCTGTAGCGCAACGTGGACATTGGTGCCAAACGATGGAGCAGTACTCGTGTCCACAGATGTGTCGTGTATATTCATGCGAATCATTGTGTAGCTTACATGTTGCCATCTCATCCTCTCCTCACTTGCTGATATATGCGTGATGTTCTCAGTATGCGCATCCCACTGTCTGACTTTGCCTATTCAGAACCGGGTTACCGGCCCGGAGGCTCTAGGCTCCAATGGAGACAGGAGCAGAGGTCACCGCTGCCAAAGAATGCACAGCGTGTATGGGAACAACTGCAGGTAGAAAATCCGGGGATAGCGGAGAATTGGGGAACTGAACTTGTATCCACCTTTTGACAGCCGGATACCGCGCGTCATATAGCGCTTTGCATTGCCAATTCCGATCTCCCATTTGTGTCCATTCGAGAATCCGGTTTTCCGTGCAAACGTGGTAATCATTGCGTTTATCTCCATTTCTCAGGCTTTGGTTAGCCTGGTAACGTCCTATTTGGGACGTACAGCTACAGCAAATTATTCGTCCACTTCTCGGGATCAACCCAAGTCGAGTAATCCCATGAATTGTTATGTGATCCGATAGCCTGATTGATCTCGCTGATTCCGCACGTTGCGTCTAGTTCTGTTGTGTCCACAATGGCGCGGCGCCCTGAAGCGTATTCAATTACAACTTTGCCGTTACGAGACGGACTAAGGATCTGAATCGGATCGCTGATAAGATGGGTGATCATTTCTTCTCCTTCACAGCCTCAGTCAGCACATCGAGCACAAACTGTCTGAGAGTCTTACCAGCATTGATGGCTGCAAACCTTAACGCTTTGTGCAGATCATCTTCAATCTTGATTGGGAACGTCTTCATGTAAACAGCTTACTCTCATTACTGAACTATGCAAGATAACTTTGGTAATGAATGGAGAATATCTGTGCAAATCTTCTATGGAATGCTACAATCCAAGGCAAATCATGGCTCTCAAATGGACTCCGGAACTCGTAGAGACTATTGAATCTGCAATCGTAGACGGACAATCCATAGCTTCTATATGCGGTTCCGATCTGTTTCCGCACCCTGAATCTACATTCTGGCGGCATTATGCAAAGGATCTCGAGTTCGCGAGTGTTATCGCGCGCGCGATGGAAACCAGAACTGAGCGGGACATTGAGCGATGCCGCATTGAGGCTATGAATGCCAAGGCTGATGACTGGCAGGTAGCTCAGTTAAGAATAAGGACTTACCAGTGGGAAGCAGGGAAGCGCAAGCCCAAGAAATACGGTGACAAGCTGCAGACTGAACTTAGCGGTGAGGTCTCGTTTGTATCGAAGTCGATTCTGGATAAGGAATAGCAATGGAACGCGAACGCGCTATATATCCCGGTGCATATTACGTAGTTTCAAACCCTTACGAGCAGCGGGCTAAGATAGATTCAATCATCGAACGTATTCCTGAAGTGTTGTTCGAACGAGACGGGGACTATACTCGCATTGTAGGGAATGGCTGGACTCTGTTTTGCAAGGGAGCGATCAATGCCTAGCTACATCTCAAAGCCGCAAAGTTCTCAGGTATCAGCGATTTACCCTGGCAACAGCATTGCCTTAGTCAACGACGCTTCAACCGATACCGGCATTACCAAGACGCTGCAGCTCGCTATAGGGCCGGTTCCCGGCAATTCGACAGCTACGCTATCCATATATAACTCGACCAACCAGCAGGCCACCGGCAATTGGGCCGCAACTGAAACATTATATGGCAGTTCCGCATCATCGCCGACTTATGAGCCATTGAATGGATGCATTATTCCCGCAGGCGCTACGTTGCCCTACAACCTCAGTGGCGGCTGGATCTGCTTCACATTCTCGCCTGCTCCCACCAACGGTTCGCTTATCGTATCCAGATAACAGCTGGACATAACGTGTCCGATTCTTCTGGACATAACGTGTCCGGTCGGACATAATGTGTCCATGGGTGTTGTGGACCTCAAGGCATGGCGTTGCGACAAATGCGGCTATGAATGGCTGAAGATTGCCGGTCGCAATCCGCTGCGGTGTCCTGGCTGTCGCTCTCGCTCATGGAATCGAGGCTTAGATGAAGGTGGAGGAACTAAGGCTAACGTGCGCCTGCTGCGGGGAGCCAGTGCAGGACAGTCACGCCAACGGTGTTGTGGACTCACGGAGAGTGGGTGATTCTGGCCTTGCAGTTGAACGAGCAATGCCCGCCGATGATGTTGAGCTTCAAGATAACGTTAGATGCTGCCGTTCGTGCGACGCGCCCCTCTCGCAAGGCAAAGGCGGCAAGTGGGCCTGCAATGACCCAAGTTGCGGATTCTATGGAATCGTACAGGGAGGTAATCGATGGTAGTGATGGTAATTTTTATAGTGGCTAGCGTTTTATGTGGGTGCTCTTTTGGGCTAAGTTTACAGCTATATGCCATCAAACTCGAACTCCAGCGTATCGCCGAGGCTTTGGAAAAGAGGCAAGGCATGCTTATCAGGCACACTCGTGGGTGCTATTTGAGACTGTTCGGCCCAATATTTCAATCGTTTGGACCAGAGGCCAAGCTGTTCGCAGCATGGAACGCGAGGAAGTCATGATGCACCACATTCGTCCCTGGCAGATTCTCCGCTCTGTCCCGTCCCGCGACCTGAAACAGTTGTGTGATGAGAAAGGCAATCCAAAGCTTCCTGAACAAGGAAAAGGGGAGCACAACGCGCTTGCTGATGCCTGTTGGAATATGAAGGCCTATGAATTTCTGGAACGGTGGGAGAAGCCATGAGATTTCTCGACCTCTACGGAGAGCAATTCGGCTGCTGGGTGGTCGTCTCCCCTGCCTCCCCGATCCACCGCAAAACCCGCTGGCTCTGCCGTTGCCGCTGCGGAACGGTGCGGGAGGTGCTGACTACGAATCTCAGGACGGGATTAAGCCGCTCGTGCGGGTGTGGAGGAAAGCGATAGCCAAACAGATCAAGCTGATCTTCCAGCCCAAGCAGCAGACTGTGGGGGAACTGTTCTACCGCAAAGGCCTTGAGGCCGCTACTACCATCGGCGCCGGGGGCGCTCGTTCCGGGGGAAAGTCGGGCGGTCTGAGGCGCATCATGCTCGACCGCAGACAGCAGTTCCCCGGCACCTTCGGGGCGATTGTCCGCAGGACATGGCCCGATCTCGACAGAAACCACGTACAGCGCTATTTCCTCGAATTCCCAGAGATGCGGGATTACTGGCATGAGGGCAAGAAAAAATTCATTTTGCCCAACAGGTCCGAGATTCATTGCATGTTCGCGGAAAACCAGCAGGAAGTGGACCAGAAGTTCTGGGGGCCGGAGTTCTTCGACCTGATGATCGATCAGGCAGAACAGTTTTCGGAAAAGGAACTCGTGACCATGAAGACCTCGAACCGCTGGCCCGGTGCCGGGGTAGGTGTATGCAAGACAGGCCACTTCTTCAATCCCGGCGGGATCGGGACCGAATACCTGAGACGCATCTACTGGCAGAAGAAATTCCACGACAACGAGCAGGGACAGGATTTTACGTTCATTCATATGTTCGGCTGGGACAACTATGTCTGGTTCGAGCCGCTTGGACTTACCCCGCATCAGGTCTACGGATTGCCCTGCGGAATTACCGAGGAATGCCCTGCCGGTGACGCCGGGGCCGCTCCTGACTACATGTGCTGCCGGTTCCATCTGTTTATTCACCGCACGGCTGAAGGCAGGAAGCTGAATGCTCTTCCGAAGACGTTACGGGCAGGGCATTTGCTGGGGTCATTTGATTCGTTTGCAGGCCAGTATTTTGCCGGGGTATGGGACGAGAGCAAGCTGATCCTGACCGCATCTCAGGAAGCGAAACTGATTCAGCCGTGGTGGTCCCGCTGGGTGGCGCATGACGACGGGTTCGTCCACCATGCCGCTATGGGGTGGGCCACGGTCGGCAAAGTCCAGCCCAAGGTGTTTCTGGACGTATTCGGCGTTGACATACCGATGCCGGTCACGGTTGTTGTGGTCTATCGCGATCTGGCCATTCAGGGCATGGAGCAGGGAGCGCTGGTCAGGACGGCGCGGAAGATGACGAGTATGGAGGAGACCAAAACACTTACGCGGTACTTTCTGAGCCTCGATGCCTGGGAAAAGGACTCGCATGGTAACTCAGTGGCTGAGAACATCGCGAAGGAATGCCGCAGGACCGAAAAAGTGAGAGACAACCTGGTCATGACCTGGCCCGAGCCCGAGCGGGCCGATAACAACCGCATCGGCGGCTGGCGGTTCATGTACGCCATGATGAAGAAGACCTGCGACGTGATGGACGGCAAGATGAATCCGACCCGCGAAGACGAAGATTACGAGAAAGAAGACTCTGGATATTCACTGCACACGCCGCTTTTATTCATTTCAGGCCGGTGTTCGGAGATCATCGAGGCAGTGCCATTGGCGATTTCTGACGACAAGCATATTGGCAGGCATGAGGACGTATTGAAACAGCCGGGCTCAAAGGCCGACGACGTAAACGACATGGTTCGTTACCTTTTGAAGTCGATGCTGAATCCCCGCAAGATGCCGTTTCCCATCGAGGCGGCAGAAAAAAGAGTGGAAATGGAGCAAAAAGGGCTTAGTATGACGGAAGTAGCCATCCAGATGAGGAAGATCGAGACAGCCAACCGTCACTACGGTCACAGGAGATCACGATGGGCGAGATAATGCGTGATCTGCTAAGAACATTCCATAGTTACGGGAAAGATGGAGTGTTTGATTGCGCAGATTGGCCTGTTTTCGTTCGCTGTGAGCAGGGAGCATTTCGTCTTTATCCATTCAGGAAGCGAGTTTTCCCGGTGCTTGAAGCGGAACCTTTCTTTTCAGGCCCCAATGTCTACTGGCAATTTATGATCTACAGTTATCCGAGGTATAGATAATGGGCGCGTTGGATGCACTGCTGGCCCTGGTATTCATCGAAGCCATCATCTGCTACCTGTTTTTCCGCTCGAACGTCCGCTACTCGCAACTCGTTGACGACCTGACGGTTGACCGCGATCACTACAAGCGCCTCTGGGAAGAGAAGAAAACGACGGTGACGCCTCTTTCCATGCCTGAACCAGTGAAAGCGCAGAAACGCGTCTCCTCATCCCAGGCCCGCCGCATGGTCGAACAGGCCAACGCACCCTATTTCTCCGCCGAAAAGCGGATACCGAATTCCGAAGTATTGAAGGAGCAATCGAATGGCTGACGAACAGAAGGGCTTGAAGGGATTCTCGAAGATGGGCTCGAAATACGAGTCCAAACCCGCTCCCAAGAAAGAGGAAGCGCCACAGGGCGGAGACGAGACGGGCGTCAAGACGCATACCGTCGAAGAGCACCCCGATGGGCATTTCGAATCCCACATGCATGACGGCACGCATTCGGAACACCCCGACCACATGCATCTGCTGACCCATATGGGCCATCACCTGTCGGGCGGTGACAAGCATCACATGGTGCACCACGACGGCATGAGCGCCCGCAGCCACTCGATTCATGAGGATGGCCAGCACGAAGAGCATGGCGAGCACAACTCCGCCGAGGACGCGAAGATGGCGCTCGACAAGTTTCTGGGCGAAGAGGCATCAGAACCCGCCCATCAGCAGCAGCCGGAACCGGAACATGAAGGCGCTTATGGAGCCATGTGATGATTGATCCCGGCGCTGGAATTCTGGATTCATTTACGAAGATTGGCAAGAGACCGAAAGTAAATGTCTCTGCTTTCTTTCTCCCCGAGACGAAAATTGTTGTGAAGAGACCCTGCGGCACAGGCGGCAAGGATTGGAAAATACTGGCTCATCTTGAGGTGAAAGAGGTTTGTCTTGATGAGCACGGCGATTTTACCAATGAACTGATATTTACTGAACCGCTGCCGAAGGAAGTAAGACGCGGCGACCTTATCGCGCTCGAATGTAGTCCCACGCAGTTATAACCGTCTTCCAGGAGACAGCAATGGCTTACCCCTCTCGTTTTGCTGGGCAGTTCAACGCCGCAGACTTTGCCTACGGAATCAACAAATCCGTATCAGCCATGGTTGCGACCAATGG
>DATJPW010000328.1:0-19100 GCA_035506215.1 Desulfomonilaceae bacterium | reverse complement strand
TGAAACACGCACATATAGAACACCTCATTCGCAGCGCTAACCTCTCGACATATTTCGCTTGGAAGCAATCTCGCCGAGAGCCGCTATACCAACCGACTTGGAAACCTCCTGCAAATTATTACGGCTTCTTCTGCTCCCATTGTATTTTTCCACGAGTCCTTTCCAGGAACGTCAGATTTCTAAATTCTTCTCTTGCATATTTCCGAGCCATAATGTCTTCTATTGCGGAAAATATACGCACCTGGGGGCAATGTGAAGGATCAGGACCAAACCACGGACCCGCTTATCAGTGAATTTCGGGAACTGAAACAACGAGTGTCGACCTTGGAAGAAGCTGTCAAGCAGATATCAAAAGGGGAACGCTCCGCTTCGCTCTCCGGGCATGAAAGACAGGGAGAGCAGCAACTCCCGGACGTACTGCGTGGAGATAAGCGTAATAACGAAAAATCTACTGATGAATCTGACCAAGGGCTGAACCACATCCTGTCGTTCGCCGCTGTCGGACTCTACACCCGCAAGCCCTACGGTGATTATGGAGTGACTTTTATCTGTGGGGGCATTACACGACTGCTCGGCCATGAACCGCAAGATTTCATTGAGGACTCCTCTTTTTGGTCATCCCGCATCCATCCGAACGATTCTCCACGCGTGTTTGCTGAACTGCGCAAGCTGTTTGAGCAGGATCGACTTGTGCATGAGTACCGTTTTCGTACGAAGAACGGCGAGTACCGCTGGTTGCGAGATGAGATGTGCCTGATACACTGCAAAGACTCAAACCCCCTTCAAATTGCCGGCTTCCTGATAGACATCACCGACCGCAAACTGGTGGAAGAGGAGCTGCGAAAAAGTGAACATAGGTTGGAGCTTGCATTGAAGTGCGCCGACCTCGGTTTGTGGGACCACAATCTTCGAACCGGCGAGACGAATATCAACCGGCGTCGCGCGGAGATGGTCGGATATTCACCCGAAGAACTTGAACCTCTCATTAGCTCGTGGGTGAGACTGGTTCACCCTGACGACTGGGGTCGGGTTTGGGAGGCCTACAATGTTCATCTGGAAGGCCGCGCACCTGTGTACGAGTCTGAGCATCGGTTGCGTCACAAGTTGGGCCATTACATATGGATTCTGGCTCGGGGCAAGATTGTGGAATGGGATAAAGATGGCAAGCCGGCACGAATGGTTGGAACCAGCCTTGAGATCACGGATCGGAAACGGGCTGAAGAGGCGATACGGGAAAGTGAGGAGAAATACCGGAGTCTGTTTGCAGATTCCATAGACGGAATGTGCATCACCGATAGTGACGGCACATTGATCGACGCAAATGTATCCTTTCTACGCCTCCTTGGATACGACAGGGATGAGATGGTTGGGCAAAGCATTGTTAACATGCATGTCCTCGATTCGGAGAACTGGAACCTTTGCAAATCGAGGTTGGACGAAGCGGGCTCCGTTAGGGATTGTTTGCTCAGGTTACGGAAGAAAAGCGGTACTGAAAGCGACTGCCTTATTACCGCAACTGTGAGACGTGCTGCGGATGGAAGCATCCTCGGCTATCGCGGTATTTTTCGGGATGTCACCAAGCAAAAGACCCTTGAAAAGCAGCTCGCACAGGCCCAAAAAATGGAAGCTGTCGGGACTTTGTCCGGGGGAATTGCTCATGATTTCAATAACATATTGACTATAATACAAGGGTTCACAGAATTGCTGCTTGCCGAGAAAAGTGAGGATGACCGGAAGGGAACCGACCTCTGGAAAATATGGCAGGCGGCTCGGAATGGAGCCGACCTGGTTCAAAGAATACTCACTTTCAGTAGAAAGAGGGAAATCAATCCTATCCCCTTCAATCTGAACCATGAAATTGAGCAGGTCGAAATGCTGCTGTCTCGAACGATTCCGAAAATGATAGAGATTGAGCTGCTGCTTTCCGAAGGACTCGATAGAGTTAATGGCGATCCTACGGAAGTGGAGCATATTCTCATGAACCTCGCGGTGAATGCCAAGGATGCCATGCCGGAAGGGGGAAAACTGACCATTGAAACGAAAAACGTGACTATAGACCAAGAATATTGCAGCATGCACCCTGGAGCAAAGCCGGGTAGTTATGCCCTACTTTCCGTTTCGGATACGGGCCATGGCATGGATAAAGAGACTTTGAATCATATATTCGAACCTTTCTACACGACTAAAGGAGTAGGACAGGGAACAGGTCTGGGGCTGGCCACGGTGTATGGCGTTGTCAAACAACATGATGGATATATCACGTGTGACAGCGAGCCAGGGGTGGGGACCACATTCAAAGTCTACCTGCCGGTGACAAAAGCTGAAAGAGAATCCCAGTCTTCGATTGGCAAGTTGGTGCTTCCAAGGGGCACGGAGACGGTTCTGCTGGTAGATGATGAAGAGATGATAAGGCATTTGGGAAGGGATATTCTGGAGCCATATGGCTACACTGTGCTTACTGCATGCAACGGGAAAGAGGCTTTGAACATATATGAAGAAGAGATTAATAGAATTTCGTTGGTAATCCTTGACTTGCTGATGCCGGAAATGGGGGGAAAGCAATGCTTCAAGGAACTATTGAGGATCGATCCGCAAGTAAAGGTCCTTATATCAACTGGATATACATCGCCTGGCACCCCACGTCAGGTCCTAGATCTCGGAGCCATGGGCTCAATCAGAAAACCGTATGACATCAGACAAATGCTCCAAGCGGTGCGCGACGCCTTGGACCAAAGTTGACAGGAGAATCGGATGGACTTTCTGGCTGTCTGCCTGGAGCGACTTGATAGAAGATGGGAATCGCGATGAGAGCTGAGACCAATTCGCTATCTAACGTGAAACATTGAAATGAAGAACCACTGACCTGGGAACCAGGTCAGTGCTGAGCGAATTTCAACTCAAGATCACTTTCTTAAAAGCGAAACTGTGTGAGACGATTTGCGCGAATACTGCAACCTAGGAGATAACCGAGACTCGTTTTGATATCAGGCAGGACGCCCATTCAGGGCATGTTCAACTCTGCCTCCAGAAATGAAGGAAGTGGCCGAGTTTGGATCCAACATAGGCAGCCCAATTGCGAGTCCCGGTGACTCTCTCTCGGTAAGATTTTGATGGAAAGAGTCTGGAGCCGAGGAAACGAATTCTCGATGTCCATCCATCCAACAGCCACATTTTGGCGTAGAGTCGCCAGATATATCCCCAGCGGTTGGGGATAATGCGGTCCTCCAGCCAGTGCGGCCTATACGCGGTCAAGGCATCAGTCACATAGGGCGGCGCGGCGCATTCCCAATTGGCGCCCAACTCACCAAAGACCCACCACATCGGTCTCATTACCCCAAAGGACCTCGATAATCTAAGGAATTGGTCCCACTCAAATGCTGTTCGATTCAGAATCAGGACAAGATCGAGCCAGTCACGCAGTAGTGGGCCGTGATTAAGCGCATGCGTGGCCACGTGTATAAAATTAACTTCAGGCGATAGAAAGAACACTTTGCAGCCATATAACCTCCGTTCCGTAATCTGATCCCATATCTCAGGCAGCGGAAACCGATAGTAATCCATCGCCCCCAAAGAGCGATGAAGATCGATGGCTACCTGACAACGACCGAGCGTATAGGGCTCTGCCAATTGCAGTGCCTGATCCTCTGCGCTCTGAGGCTCTACCTGAATCTCATATCCCAGTGATACAAGGGCGTTTCGGGTCTCTTCAAAATTGTCTTCATGCACCAGGATATCAACGTCGCTCATGGGGCGCAGCGCCGGCTCTTCATACACAACATGGCCCAGATAAGCTCCTTTCAGGAGCACAGGACGTGCATTGCTCGCGTTTAACGTTTCGAGAACTTGCTTCAGAGCCGCTTCGCGGTTCATGTTGGCCAGTACGGAGGACATATAATCTTGCTGCAGATCTTTCTTAATGTCTGCGGGCATGCCTTTGTCAGGATGGTTTGCCAGCGACTTGTAGAGCCAAGGAGTCAGCCCTTGGACCCGAGCGGTATCCCGGTGCAGAGACGTCCAACCGCGGCAATAATCAGGCTCCGGAGATCGACCGAAAACCAAGGCCACAACGAGGCGGCGGATTTCATTCAGTAGCTGCAAAGGATGTTCTCCCGAACTGAGTCGGCGCTGCGCGTAAAAATCTCCTGCGAAGCACCAATTCAATTGGAATAAAGCATCGAATTCCAAATGGTCAGCGCGCAATTACTTAGCATACCATTTTGTTCTCTTTGCAGTCCTTAAATTTGCTTGACTTTTTATTGAAAGAACATTAGCGACATGGCCGGCGCAGCTGGAAGCTGGGGCTACGATATCGGGGAATTCAAAGCGGACAAAGATCTCTGAAAGTATCTGGACCAGGCAACAAAATGATAATGAAGTCTCCGTACAAACAGCCATGGTATCATTTGCAAACACGGTTACGGCATTCTAAGCCCCGCATCGACCAGATTTCAAGGCTTAGGATGCGGATAATCATCCTTTCATGGGTATTGGTTTCACTGGCTCTGTCCGGGATGTCCGTCAGCAGCGCGGCAGACCTTGGCATCGCGTCGCTCGTGGACAATTGCAACCCTTTGCTCTTCATGCCATGCTTTCGCGCGGAGGCCACGGTAACACCAATATGGGTGTCTGTCACAAGCGGCAAATTGACCGCAGCCGGTCAGGGGACCTTAAACCTTCGTGACGATCTTGGTTTAACCCGCGGGGCCCTCTTCCTCGACACTATGGTTCGCCTGCAGTTAGGGCCGCTTTCCGGCCGGGTTTATTACGAACAGCGCGGTTTGATAGGATATGTGCGAGTGCCCAATAATCCGCTGGTCACTGCTCGAGCCGACTTCGAATACTCCGGCGTTGGACTTGGTGCAGACCTCGACCTTGTTAGGAACAACATTTCACGCGTCGGACTGAACATGGACTATCAATTCTACGTGCCATCGTTTACACAGGGAATTCAGCCCCTGGTGCCACCGGTCGTTGCCGGTGAAAACCCTTTAACCATAGGGGCTCATGCGGTTTACAATCCCATCCGAAATTTCTATGGAATTTCAGGCATATTTGACATTCGGGCTCGCTGGAGCGTTTCCGGGGCCTCAGTCACCGACGCGGAGGCTTCCGTCGGGCTCAAATCACCGGAAACCGTTTTGGGTAGTGTTGCATTGAAGAGCGGTTACAGACGAACCTCCATCGAATTCACCGATGCAATAAGCAATTTCGAAACTGTGCTCTCAGGATGGTTTGGTGAATTGGCCTACTATTACTGACAATAGATCAATTGTTACAGGGCCTGAACAGCATACCCGGATATTTCTCGACCTTGATTGCCCGTTTAGCAGATCCGTTCCCCCTTTAACGCGTGAGTTACTGCCTCAAGGCATTGGCAAAGGCCTTAAAATCTAAGATTGTGTTAAGATATTGCTGGACGAAAATTGTGACATCTGTGATGTAGGTTTTCGGAACATAAAGGACATCGTAAGGTTTCACCATGATCGCGGAACTCATATCACCCACATCGAGAATCTTTTTCAAATCGAGACGTCGGCCTATTGGCTTTCCGTAAATATCTTTAGAAATAAGGATTACGCTGGTAAGGTCCGCGGTAGTCTCCGTGGCCCCGCCGGCCAACGCGAGGGCGTGGAACGCGGTAATCGGCTGATCAATACTGAAAGCGCCCGGACTGCCAACCTGCCCCATGACATATACCTTACGTGAATTTGCCGCTCCAAGCGCCATTGAGACGACAACGTGCTCCAGCACCCCATCTCGATATAACTTATTGACCGTATTCTCTACCTCAGGCACCGTATGCCCTGCACAGAAAACCCTGTCGCGGATGAGCGGAAGATCGATGGTCCCATCAGGTTTCACGGGGACGCCTAGTTGGCTTCCACGGGTCAGCGTGGTGAGGGATTCCACGAGTTTTTTCACTTTCTCGTAAAAGCTTGCAACATGAACCGTGACAAGCTGATATCTCCTTGACTCGCCTCGACGCGCCTCCTCTTTGGTGAATATATTGGCCTCGAGAAATTTTTCTTCAATTCGCTTAGCCAGTTGATCCGGAGTCAGGCCGGCTGCTCTGATTTCGCCGATAGCCTGAAGAGTTATCATGCCATCGGGACGAATTACGACATCCTCGTTAAGTTGGGGATCGAGGATAAATTTGATCTTTATCTGATCGAGGGTATCGAGTTTATAGCTCCCCACCGGGATATTCCATTCCGTCTGGAATAGGACAACAAGCTGATCGTTCGGACCGAGCCGGTAATTCCTGCAAACTACGTCAAATGCTTCGGCAAGGTCATTTACCTGGGGGGTCTTCTGAGGTCCCGGTGAAGGCCTGAATGGGGAAGGGACTAGGCCGATGCATCCGCCGAGTAACAGGGTGAGCAGAGCGGCGACAACGAACCTGTATGACAAATATTTTTTCATATATAGATCAGATGTTATGACTGATACTTCAACTATATTCTAGCTTCTGGCGTTTTTATATCATACTTAAAGAAAAGTTTCAATAAATTATTGTAACATTGCTATAATAAATAAGTTTAGTGTCAGATAAATGTTGTAGTTGAAAACACGGCGAAGAAACCCCATTTTTACCTGAAATATTCAGCGGATAAGTTGTCACCTGAAAAAAAGAACAGGGATAATAATCATGAATCGGCCATTCCCCAGAAAAGGCGATGGGAAGAAGCAGTTTCATACGTACTTCTTTCACTGGATTCCTGCTCCCGCGGAATGACAGAATGATTGTTGCTTGATGCCCGAGATTTTCATTGTTTGTTCCAGCTTCATGCCATGGCGATTCACCGGATGGGAGATTTTTCGTCATTGCATGCCCCACAATAACGGACCATGCTCCATTGTCGCGTAATTAATGCTTATAAGATGTCGTGAAATCTGCTTGAAAATAGAAGGTTAGTATGATATATTAGAGTCAAATCCAATGGAAAATTCGGGGTCGACATTGAGACGCAATATTATCATGTTTATTTTCCTAACTGTCCTATTGGCGGTTCAATTGCCTTCAGCTTGCCTGGCCGGCGCATGGCCGAATAGAAACTCACCCCCCTTGGACCAAACGCTTATGGGCTTCAAGGACCAAGGTATGTGGTATTTTCTCTGCATAGCTCCCGAGTTTCCGATTCGTATCGGCCCGTCTTTTCAAACTTACGGGCCGCCCCCTCCTCCGTGTGCGCCCCCGCCTCCTTGTTTACCTCCAATGAAGCCGACAAAGCCTCACAAGGGCTCGGCCGGATAATAAGGCGCACCGCTGTAGTTGCTTGTACAAGTGATTACAAACCCGCGGAAGCTTTAGTCCCCTTCACCGCAAAACCTCTCCGTAGTTCAGTGCTCGTTCCCTTCGGACACGAAGCTGCGCCGCCAATCTTTATGTGAGGTGTAAGTGAGTATCAAACCTTGACATTACTTGATTAATTTGATATATATGTCTAAAATATTAGGTGAAAATATAATGAGAGCCATCCTTGTAATCGCTATTCTGCTCGTCTCCATGACATGTCCTCCCGTATCTCATGGATTTGGTTTGCTCAGATACACTTTCGATGCGGTTCGCAACCAACTCGGGCTGGATCGGGGCCCGATTCCGAAACTCACTCCGGCCTTTCCTCACGCGTGTTTTGACCCTCAGTGCCCTTCACCCGGCAAGCATCCCGATGCGCACCGAATTTATATTCAGGCCGAAGGTTTTTGATTCTTCAGCTACGATTTGACACCGACTTGCTTTCAAAGAAATGAACTGAACCGAAATACTTCCCACACTGATCCACGTCCCTAGGTCCGTGGCGTCCGAAAACTTCCAAGCGTTGCATACAGCGTCATCGTATCGGGTGCAGCGGACCTGAGCATGCCCTGGTCCGTGCCCGATCTAACACTTTGTTCACTGTTTGAACGCGACCTGGTATGGCGGCACATTTCGCATATACAAACCAACCACGCCTCTTCGGGGGCAGAGGCCGCCGCGGGAACCCTACAAGCGCTTGAGAAACGTCAATGGAAGAAACGAATGATGCATTATTTTGTGGTGGTCCCGAGAAGACGGGGAATGAACTGCCCGAAATCAGAGCGCTTCTCGAAGCGCCTCTACGACATCACATGTGCATTTAGAGGTTTTGCAACCACTCGTACTAATTCTTTCCAGAATGAGCAGTGGATTACTTCAAAACTTTCGGGAACCTGCTCTACATAGCTCTTTCGAAAAGTTGGGGACCGGCAAACTACAGGTTGGAAGAACGCTGTGCCTAGAACCACCCGCACCCCTCACAAGTCCGAAACGCGTTTCACTTGTTATCGGGACTGAATAACGAGGCCGCGCGAAACTCAAAAAGTTTGTGTGGATGGTAAATGAGCGATAGTGTCCCCTACTTGGCAGCGGATTTCTGAACCGTACCAGTAGCCTTGGGATTTGTGCGTTTTTTCAATTTCGTGGAATGGCTTGAATACCGGTGTTTATTCTTTATGGATCTCTCTGAGAACTTGTATTTGTGGGTCGCCAATCTATGCGAGGTCCCTTTCTTGCTTGAAGAAAGCCCTTTCGCCGCTCTGTATTTTTTGGACGCAGATTTGATGGAAGAGCCGCTTTTATAAGCGGTGATCTTTTTTGAACTTCTACTCTTATGATAAGCTGTTTTCGCCCGCTTGCCGCTTTCGCTTTTGCTGATTTTCTTGGCTGACGCCTTCTTCTGCGCAGCATTTATTATCCCGGCAAAGCTCGAGGAGGCCGCCGAATCGTTGGAACTTTGTTGTACGGTCGGACTTGTCTCATTATTCGTCTGCGCAGCAAGCAAATCGCCGTTCAAGAATCCCAAGCAACACGCAAACGCGGTTATTAATAGAGAAGTTCGCATGATCTTATTGCTCCCAGGTTTGATAACAGATGTTACTCTATCGAATTTAAGTCAATTTGTCAAGTCAATGCGACACAATAAATATACGATATGTTAGCGGTTCAAGCAAATGTACCTGTTGCAAAAATAAAGACTTGTTGGTGTCATCATTTTGGAACTAGGTTTCCTAATTCCTTTGCTCGGGGAAATGTGCTTGTCTGCTGGATGAAAGAGGCGGTCAGCGCCTAGGGACCGGCCTTGGCGTCACGGTAAGGTGGTCCCGAGGACATCATGGACTCTGGGCAAGGCCAGCACAATGGCTATGACCACGATCGCGGTTACGGATATTGTTACCAGAAGGTCCGGCAATATTGTGAAGACAGCTTCTCCGGAATTGATGTGCGACCTGACCCTCATGAACCGCACACCGGCAATAACTATCGAGACACCGGCCAAGAGAAAGGAGAATAATGACAGATACGTGGCGCTGTGATAACCGATGGTTGTGGTCTCAAGGCCCTGGAGTCTTAGCCATTGTCTAATGAAGAGTTCGAATTTCTCAATAACAAAACCGAAAGCAAGCAAAGAGATGCTGGTCCTGCTCCAGGAAAGGAAGGTCCTCTCGTTCGCAAGATGACTGCGATGCCAAGCCAGCAAAGTCCGGTCATCCGTGTATATACTAGGAGCTTTCGGCAAGCGTTCAAGGGGCGGGTATGCAGTTTCATCGGGTTTCTCGTCCAAAGTTTTTCCCTCCATGTGCCCGCTCGCGCTATTAATCGGACTCCTTGCGTTAAAGCAGCACTTCGTGTGCCTGTCAAGCTCGTTGTCGCAGGTGTCCTCAAACGTCACGCTTCATGACCCAGGAAACGGCTCACGGAGCCCATTGCCAGCCCGAAAATAGTTCTTGACACTGAAATCTTCGGGTACTATGCTTGAGTTCCCATTTTTAGCAGGTAATCGACCCATCGCGTTATAACTTTGAAGGAGGATTTCTACTGTCGGACGCAGTAGATTTCCTGGAAATATATACTTCGGTTTTGAGCCTCGAAAATCTACAAAGTCACGTGGTATGGCGAAAATATGATGCATTGACGACCAAGGTCGGCTTGGCGGACTTTACCGTTAGGCCACTAAAAGGCTTCCATAGAATAAAGGGGGTCATAGCATGAACGCAGTATTTGTCATCATTTTCGGTTTGATAATCGCCTTCCTCGGGTACCGGGTCTATGCCAAGTACATAGACGCCAAGGTCATTCAGTCTGACCCGAATCGGGTGACGCCGGCCAAAATGTACATGGACGGCGTGGAGTTTATGCCCACCAGCAAGAACATTCTTTATGGTTATCAGTTCAAATCGATTGCCGGCGCGGCGCCGATAATCGGCCCGATTATCGCCATCCAGTGGGGTTGGCTGCCGGCCCTGATCTGGATACTTCTTGGAACATTTTTCATCGGCTGGGTCCATGATTATTCCAGCATGATGATAGCCATGAGGCACGACGGGGCGTCCTTCGGCGGATTGAGCCACCGGTTGATCTCTCCGAAGGCAAGAGTCATACTCCTCTCATTCATCTATTTCTACTTGCTCCTGATCGCCGGCGCGTTCGGGAATGTTGTGGTGAGCACTGCCATCACCTTGAAGGCGTCGCCCATGGCATGGCTTTTTCTCACCATTGGCGGCATCCTGGCCGGTCAGATGATCTATCGCTGGAAACAGGACATTATTCTCACCACCGTGGTGACGGTGGCCATCTCGCTTATTGGCATATGGGTCGGCACAATGGCGCCTTCTGACAAGATACTTGGCGCCGGTCTGGCCAACAGCCGAATTGTGTGGGCAATCGTGGCTTTTGTTTTCTGTTATTTCGCCGCGGTGTTGCCCATCTGGCGATTTGCGCTTCCTATAAACTACGTGGCAGCGTACATAGTGTTTTTGGGGTTATTTTTTGGGATAATCGGCATATTCGTGAGTCAACCCAACTTTACACTTCCTGCTTACACTACCTTCAACGTTGGGATCGGACCGCTTTGGCCTATCATGTTTGTCACCATTGCGTGCGGGGCTATTTCCGGATGGCACAGCATTGTGTCCAGTTCCGGGACGGCCCGGCAATTGGAGAGCGAGGTCGACGCGCGACCGGTCGGAGCGGGAGTGATGTTCCTGGAAATGATGCTTGCATTGTTTGCTCTTATCATTGCGGGGACTATCTACACCTCCGCCGCGGATTACGGAGCTGCCGTGGCGAAGGGACCGGGAGCCGTGTTTGCAGCGGGAGTGTCCAAATTCCTAGGTGTGCTGGGGTTGCCGCTTAGCGTGGGCTCATCGTACGGCAGTGTTATGATGATCTTCCTGGCTATCACGATCATGCAACTGGTGGTACGTTTCATGAGAGTGGCCACCTCGGAATTGCTGAGCGATGTCAGCCCTGTTTTCAAGAATGCCCATGTGGGAACCTTTATCGCCAGCGTCCTAGGAGTGATCCTGGTGCTGACCGGATGGTGGCAATATCTGTGGGTACTGTTCGGTGGAGCTAATCAGTTGATGGCATCCTTGGCTCTGATGTTGGTCAGCGCATGGCTGATATCCGAAGGCAGACCATCATCGTGGGCTTTCTACCCGATGATCTTTATGTTTATCACCACTATTGCGGCCCTACTCTTCACTTCATACAACTTGCTTATAGTGAAAGTATTAGGGGGCGCAGTCAAGGGCGAGGCCCTTGTGGGCAACACTTTTATGGGAATCATTGCGATATTCCTGGTGGTGGCTGCAATAATCCTTGCGTGGGAAGGGTTCAAGGCGTTCCGGCGTTTCCGGGAGGTCAAGGCCGCGCCTGCGCCGTCAAAGGCCTGAGAACAGTTTTCCAAATGGCGACAAGAACCGGCGACTCGGAGCCCATAGAGTAGTTTTCTTGCGCGGGCAGGTTTCAAAGCCTGCCCGCAACGTCAGATCATTATTGGACTGATAGCTTGAATCGCTTTTAGATCGGCGCGACACTGTTGCGAAAATTCCGGGTCGTTGATACTTTGGATGCGGAGAGCCTGTCGCGCGATTTTGCGCACGGCTGCTCCCAGAAGATATGAGAAAGGGGTTCACCCATGGCAGAAGGAGAGAAAAAGTCCGGCGGATTCTTTCAGGCGGTTAAGGAATTCGTCTATGGTATGGCCGCCCACGACTCGGCCCGGTTTGCACTGAAAACAAGGGCCAGTATGGAGCATCTCTTCATACTCATTACTATGGGAGACATGCTTGGCGTCCCAATCCTTCCTCCGTATTATTCACTTAGGCTTCTGCCGTACGTTGTCCCGCAGATCTCCACATGGAAACGGAGAATGCTGAGAGAGAAGGATTTGACTGATGCCCTGGCTTGAGGTCATTCTCTCACACAAATTCGGATACGGACACAACATGCGAAAGACGCTTGTGTTTTCCACTCACCCTGCCTCGGATCAAGGCGCTTAACTCAGGAAGGGACGGATCAGGATGTCTCTAACAACAATATTCGAGCAGTACCCCGATCGGCGATACATCATGTTCGGCGGCAAAGGCGGTCTGGGGAAGACCACATTTTCTGCGGCCGCCGCCTATTATCTCGCCAAGCAGGGAAAGCGTGTTCTCGTCTTTTCCGTCGATCCTCAGGCTTCACTGACGGATATATTCGAAAAGGATATCTTCGGAAAAGGTCCTACGGAAATCATTCCCAATCTTTACGCCCAGGAGATCGATGCAGACCGGCGGGTTAAGGAGTATCAGCAGGAAATTCGACAGAAGATCCTCGACATGTATGGAATGGAGCAGATTCCGGAAGAGATCGAAAGCTACATACAGGCGGCCGCGGCCGAACCTGCTATGGAAGAGAGCGCCATCTTCGACCAGGTGGTGGACATAGTGGTCAAGGGCGGTTATGACTACTACATTTACGATCTCGTTCCGCTTGGTCACGCTCTGTATTACTTGAGCATGGCTTCGGTATACGACGCATGGATCGGCAAAATTACCGGGTTGCGGGAGCAGATGAGGGAATATGATCAGGTAGCTGCCACGATTCGCCGGGAAAAGGATGTAGAAGAGGACCAAATACTCGCAGAACTTCTGTACATAAAGGACCGCATTAACAGATCGTCAAGCATCTTGACCGACAAGAATAAGACCGCCTTCTTTTTTGTCCTCACTCCTGAAGAGATGATAATCAAAGATACCTTGAAAGCGGCTGACTTGTTTGCCAAATTTGATGTGCCGTTGAGCGGGTACATCATCAATCGGGTCCTTCCGGAGGAACTCAAGGATCAAAACATTCCTGAATACCTGAAGAATCGTTTCGAGATGCAAGAGCACTATCTTAAAGTCATAGACACTGATTTCAAGGGCCAGATTCTGGCCTCTGTTCCGGAGATGGAACGCGACGTGACCGGTTTGGCCATGATCGAGAAGATGGCTAAAGCAATGTTCGGCGATTTTTAGGATCGGGGGTAAGCAGTGAACGGAATCACGATTAGTATGGATCGTTTTATGAAGGACCATCCGAAAATGAAATATATCTTTTTCGGTGGCAAGGGAGGAGTAGGCAAGACGGTGATGGCCGGCGCAGCCGCGTTATGGTCTGCCAAGCAGGGTAACAAGACTCTGCTCGCCTCGACCAACCCCGTGCATAGCCTTTCAAATATGTTTGAGCAGAACGTTTTGGGTAAAGCGGTAACGGTCTGCGACGAGCAAAATTGCTACGCATTGGAAATAGACACTCGTGAAACGATTGAGCGCTCCAAGCGTGAAATACGAGAGAAGATCAACTGGTTTCTCAAATTTGCCGATATAACCACCAGCGCGGAGGAATTCATTGAATCCGCGACTATGAATCCGGCTTTCGAAGAATCGGCTATGTTTGAGAACATGATGGATCTCATGTTCAAGGATGAATACGATTTTTATGTCTTTGACACGGCGCCCACGGCTAATGCCCGGCGGCTCCTCGGCATGTCGAAAGTGTACGGCCTGTGGGTGGACAAGATGCTGAAGAGCAGAGAAGAAGCCAAATCTTTGCGAGAGTTGCTTTCCTTCTCAAAGAAAGAGGAAAAGGACCCTCTGCTTGACTATCTGCTGGGCTTCAAGGACAGGATGAGCCATGCCAAGGAACTCTTGACGGACGACGCTCTCACGGCGTTCTTCTTTGTGACCTTGCCGGAGAGTCTTCCCATTGCGGTTATCACCCGCTTCATAAACTGGTTCTATGAATTCGGCGTCCCGGTGGGTGGTGTAGTTGTGAACGGCGTCATCACGAAGGATAAGGTGACCCAAGATACGGCGGAGTTTGTCCGAAATCGCATCAAGATGCAGGACGAACATATGGAGCAGATCTGGAAAACATTCGGCGACCAGGTCCGTGCCATCGTACCTCTGTTCGAGACAGAGGTAAAAGGCGCCCAGATGCTCAATCGCCTCGTCAACAGCTTAGTTCAAACATGAAAGAGACTTGAATCCAATCAATCAGTGGGGTCCGGCAGGGACGCCGGACCCTCCTGATTGATTTATATACGAAAAAAATGTGTCGGCACGGAGGCCGGCACCTACCAATGTCGTGTAATCGCTCTTCACGATTCGTGATTACTTTTGGGAATCAGCATAGCTGGCTGGTCCAGAATACTGAGACACTTTGTTGAGCGGTTCCACTAGCGAGACTTCTCTTCCGGTCGCACTTGCTCCCCGCCCCGAACACTCATACCGAGATTAAGGGCGATCAGCTCTCCTTCCTCGACCCCTGAACTTAGCCTGGATGTTGTTCCGTCACTTTCGTAGATCTTTACGGATCGCAAACTTATTTTATTCTCCTTGGTTACTATGCCTACGAGTGTTTCATTGCCGCGAATTATCAGAGCATCAGCAGGCACCTCAATGTAGGGAGGCATGCGAAGATATATGGTGACCTGCACAAAGCTCCCGGCCAAAATCTGATTGTTCGGGTTTTCAAGGTCAGTTTCCACCAAAAGCGTACGGGTCTTCAAATCCAGTTCTCCGCTGGTACGGCTCACAGTGCCATAGAGTTTCAACCCCGGCCTTGTGGTATCTGCAACCTCGGTGCGGTCGCCGATTTTCACCAAGCTGGCGGTCTTTTGGTCCGGGTATGCATATACCCGCAATTGATCGGTTTGGGAGAGGCTCACAATAGGCAAAGCAGTGGTCTGAGCGGACGTGGCGGCCTGCAGCAGTGCGCCGGGATCGGCGAATCGCGCGGTTATTGTGCCTGCAAAAGGTGCACGGACCGTCAGGTAGTCCTTCTGAGCAAGCACAGAAGCTGCCGTTTGCTCGGCAATTTCGGCCGTAGTCTCACTTCCGTGGTAGCTTTGGGAGGAGATCGCTCCGGTTTCGAAGAGCCCACGTGCGCGTTCCGCGTCAAGGCGTTTATTCATGGCGTCAGCCAAAGCTGCATCGTACTGCCGATTGAGCTCGGGTGACTCGATGATTGCGAGGATCTGATCCGCTTCTACACGGTCTCCTTTGTCAACCCTGATCTCACGAAGATACCCGCTCACCTTTGCATAAATGATTACTGTTGCATAAGGTCGTGCTTCCCCGGTAAACGCCACCGGCCGCTCGTCAGGGCCACGAGTCGCTTTGATGACGCGTACGGGCCGGCCGTCTTTTACGGTAGCTTCAAGATCTTTTGAGTCGTTTAGCAAATGTATTCTTTGCCTTGCAAACATCACGATTAAGAGTACTAAAATCGCTATGACGAGCAAAGCTCCGCTCAACAAGAAACGTCTATCGCTCTTCGGCCCGAGATTTGAGAGTAAATTGTTCATGTATTCTTTCCAGATATTGGTTCGCCTCGCTCCTCAGAACTAAATTGCTCATCAAGTAAATGTTTTGTCGGAAGATTGGTTCGCAAGAGAGAATAAATTATAGGTACTATGAAAAGGGTCATAATGGTCGCCACAAGAAGCCCTCCAATTACCGCAATACCCAGTGGCGCATTCTGCTCGCCCCCTTCTCCCATAGCCAGTGCCATTGGCAGCATGCCAAGTATCATAGCCAAAGCGGTCATGATAACAGGGCGTAAACGAGTCTTGCCGGCCTCTAATGCGGCCGCAGACGCCGACACGTTCTTTGCGACTCGAATATCGTTGGCAAAACTCACCAGAAGAATAGAATTCGAGGTCGCTATTCCAATGGCCATAATTGATCCCATCAGCGATTCCACATTAATTGTGGTTCCCGTTATACTGAGCATCCAAAGAATGCCCACCAAGGCGCCGGGAACAGCCATCATAATAATAAAAGGATCAAGCCACGACTGAAAAAGAATCACCATCAAGAAGTAGACAAGTAGGGTGGCAAGAATTAGACCCAGAGCCAAGCTACGAAAGGATTGAGTCATCACTTCGTTCTGGCCTCTAAGGGTGATACGTGTCCCGGCTGGAAGCTGACCCAATTCAGAAATCTTTTTATTTACCTCTCGCGCCACATATCCCAGATCTCGGCCTTCTACTGTGGCATCGACATTTACCACTCGCTGGACCGTGTAATGACTGATGTTCTCCGGCATTACCCTGTGATAAATATTTGCGACATTGGCTAAGACTTGAGCCGGTATCTGGGGCGGTTGATTGGGCGGGGGAAGTGTGGCCGATTGAAGCAGAGGCACAGCCGTCGCAGAAGTCAGAGAGATAGCTCGAAGATTGTCCACAGAATCGATACGTTTTGTCGGTATCTGAACTGCAACAGTATAGTTAACGTTATTGACGGGGTTAAGGTAAAAAGAAGGAGCAATCAAAGTACTTGACGAGAGGGAAATTAGGGCGGTGTTAGCCACGTCACGTATGCTCAGCCCGAGTTGGGCCGCGCGAGTTCGATCTATATCCACTTGAAAAGTCGGATAATCCAGAACCTGTCTAATGTGAATATCGGCCGCTCCTGGAATCTGCTGCATTGCCTCCTTGAGCCGCATTGCATACTCATACGAGGTTTTAAGGTCCAAGCCCTCGACCTGAACATCAATAGGGGAGATGAGGCCGAAATTGAGCACACGGGTTATTATGTCCGCGGCTTGGAAATAGAAGCTTGAACCCGGGAAATCCCGTGTAAGAACCTGACGGAGCTTTTCTCTGTAAAAAGAACTTGGCTTGTGATTTTTCTTTAATGATATCAACATATCAGCATCCATCGCGGCGATATTTTCCGTTTGAACGAACGCAAGATTATAATAGATTGGCACCCCTATCATAGCGTTAATAGTATCGATTTCTTCGGCTGGGATGACTTCGCGTATGCGCCGTTCCACGTCCAAGACCATCTGCTCAGTAACCTCTATCCTTGTACCGATGGGCGCACGGAAGTGGAGCTTCATCATTCCTGTATCAACGGAAGGGAAAAAGTCCATGCCCACTTCGAAGAGCAGGGAAAGGCTCAAAATCCCCACAATTCCTACAACAACCAATGTGAACGCTCGATGGCCTAATATGGTTTCAAGTGATCGTCCGTAGGCCTCACGCAGCAGCTCAAACGCTTGGCTTCGTCGCTCATTTGCACGGCGGAAAAATCGAGCAAAGCGTCCTTCTCCACGGCTGTTTTGCCCTCCGCCGGACGTCTCCCCGGGGTGTTCCCGGGTCATGAGCATTCTTGCCATAGTGGGCACGAGGGTTCGGGACAGTAAATATGATGCCAACATCGCGATAACGACGGACAGGGCAAGAGGCGTAAAAAGGAACTTGGCCGGCCCGAAGAGCAAAACCACAGGGAAAAAGACTACACAAATAGACAACGTGGCCACAATGGCGGGAACTGCGACCTGCCGGGCTCCATCCAGGATCGCCACTGTCAAAGGTTTCCCCATGCCACGGTTTCGGTGGATGTTCTCAACCTCGACTGTAGCATCGTCCACGAGCATGCCGATTGCCAGGGCCAAGCCGCCCAGCGTCATGAGATTGATACTGTTTCCCGTCAAGTTCAAACCTATGATTGACGTTAAGATGGCAAGCGGTATGGAAATGATCACTATCACCATGCTGCGCCAATTTCCCAGAAAAATCAAAATCATGAGAGATACAAGGATGGAAGCCATTATGGCTTCCCGCACGACTCCTCCGATGGCTGCTCTCACAAAAATCGACTGATCAAAGTCGATCTTGAGCTCTATGCCTTCCGGCGCCGTTTCCTTTATCAGGGGTAATGCTTGTTTGGTAGCTTCGATAACAGCCAAAGTTGAAGCGTCTGCGTGTTTCAGAATGGCCAGATAGGTCGCACGCTTACCATTGACGAGCACGATATTGGCCTGTTCAGCGTAGCTATCAGATACTCGAGCAACGTCTCCAAGATAGACGGTGAAGTTGCCTACCACTGTGATGGGAATCGCATTGAACTCCTCGATCTTGAGCGGGCTGGCATTCATCGTGATGTTGTATTCGGTTGTACCCATTTTCGCAGTGCCCGCGGGTATGATCACGTTTGAGTTCTGGAGAGCGTTCACCACATCTCCCGGTGACAGGCCTCGGGACGCCAAGGCATTTGGATTAATGTCGATCATGATTTGACGGAGTTTTCCACCGAACGGCGCAGGAGTGGAAAGCCCGGGAATCGTGAATAACCGGACTCGAATAAAATTAAGGCCATAATCGAACAGTTGCTCCTCAGGCAAGGTCTTGCTGGAAACGGTCAATTGAGCCACCGGCACGTTGGACGCGTTAAACTGAACAATAGCAGGTGGCTGGATTCCCGGTGGAGCGATCCGGAGCAGTGTGCTGGAAACGGACGATATCTGGGCAATTGCCGCGCCTATTTCGGTTCCCGGATGAAAATAGACTTTGATAATGCCTACGCTGGGGATGGATTCAGATTCGATCCGCTCGATTCCATTGACTGTTGTCGAATACGCCCGTTCGGCGATAATCACCACACGTCGTTCCATGTCTTCCGGTGACAGCCCGGGATAATTCCACACCACAATCACCACCGGGATGTCAATGGCCGGCAGTATGTCCACGATCATTCGGCTCACGGAAAGGATTCCCATCACCAGGGTGAGCAAGGACATGACCGCAACCGTGTACGGACGCCTGAGAGCCAGACGGACTATCCACATTTCCAGGAACCTCCACTTGCCGTAGACTTGTGCGTGCTACTGATTTCCACAGTAAACACCAGAAAACTTATGCTGCTATACGCACGGTTGCTCTGAGCAAGTCATCAAAACAGCGACCATTCGGCACAATCGTTTTGGTCCGAGACACAGCGATTCCCCCCGTCCCATCATGTTAATGGTGACCTGTAAG
>DATJPW010000327.1:0-6621 GCA_035506215.1 Desulfomonilaceae bacterium | reverse complement strand
GTGGTTGTCGGTGCTAAGGCTTAGTGTGGCTTAAGTTGGTCCCGTACGGACAACTTCTCTTAATTGCCGTTCTTTTTGTTGTCCCGGCCAATGGCCGGCCGGTGTTTTTGTTTCAGGAGGATATTGGGTATGGCGCGTTCGTGGCCCGCGAAATTTTTGGCTGTTCTCTCGCTGGCCATCATAATCCTGTCAGCCGGACCTTTGACGGCGTCAGCCGGTGATGAAGTCAAGCGTGGTGGTAAGGCACGCCAGCGTGACGCACGGCTGACGTTGCAACAGGCTGTGTCCATTGCAGTTGACAGAAACCTCCGCATGGCAGACTCGAGGCTAGCTGTCCAGGAGAAAGAACATCAGCGCCGCGAGTCTTTCTCGGATTTCTTCCCCTCGCTTAGCCTCCAGTACATGGCTACCTGGTACAGGTACCAGAATGCCCAGAATATTGGGATCCTCGAGGGAACACACCCGAGCCGTTGGGTGGTGAGAGGTGACCCTCCGGTACCACCCTTCTTCTTGCCTGATTATCCGTACAGAATAGACCCGTTTCGCTCTTTCACGCTTACCGCCACGATGAGCCAGCCGATTTTCACCGGCGGAAGACTTTTGAATGATTATAAATTCGCACAACTGGGGGTTGATTATTCGGCTATCCAGAATGAGGTAAATACCCAGGACCTGGTCCTGGATGTGACAGAAGCCTATTACCAGTTGATTCAGGCTCAAAAGCTCTTGGAGGTAGCTGAGCAATCGATCCGGGCCTTGGAAGCGCTTCGGAATCAGACGCGTGAATTTTTCAAGGCCGGGGTAGTGGCCAAAGTGGATGTCCTGTCCACAGAGGGTCAGCTCGCTCAAGCAAGGATCCAGAGAACACAGTCTCTTACGGAAGTCGCCAGGCAAAAAGCACAACTGGCCTTTCTGCTTAGATATCCGCAGGAAACTCCGATTGACGTGGTACAGGACATTAATTACAGACCGAATGCATACAGGATACCCGAAATTTATGCGACCGCAGCAGCTAACAGGCTAGAGATTCGCCAGGCCAATATATCCGTCGAGCAGGCCGTGGCACTGGTAAAATCGTCACAAGCCGATTTGATGCCGGCTGTTTCTCTTCAGGCCCAAGGAACGCGGATAAACGACGACTGGAACGTGTTCGATCCGGAAGGAACCAACGACTGGCGCATTCAAGGATTGCTCACCTGGACTTTTGACATCTTCCGTACTCGTGAAACAGTCAAGGAGAGGCGAGCCTCGCAGGCCAGAACATTCGTGGCCAGAGAGCAACTGGTCGAGCAGGTAATGAACGAAGTGAAGTCGGCTTACTTGGATATGAAACGCTCAGAGAGCGATATCGTGGATAGCCGCGCGGCAGTTGCATTCAGAGGAGAAAATTTCCGTATAAATCAAGAGAGATATAAAGAACAAGTGGCCACATACATAGAGGTGCTTGATGCCCAAAGGCAATTAGCCCAGGCTCAAGGCGATTATTACACTGCGCTCATCGGATACAGAATTAACCGGGCTGTCCTGGAACGGAGGCTTGGCATACTCCGGTAGATTAAGCAGGCCACAGGCTGAGAGATGAAAGCGAAATTCGGGCTCTCAATTATGGTTGTTGCCGTGTCCCTATCACTGGTACCTACGATTGGCGCACAACAACAATCGGTGCAAACAATCCCGCAGGCCGCGCCCAGCGCGGCGGCAACACAGGTGACGATCCCAACCGGGGGCAGGCCCACCCCTATTCAGATTCGACAGAATATTCTGGCCCAGAAAGCGGCTGCTCTGGCTGCCCAACTAAAGGAAATACAACGCTGCATCCTGAATGCCTCTCAACTTCAAACCCTTCGCGACCCCGAAGGTAACATCAATATCGTCCCCCAGAATGACTTGACCACATGTGCACGCAGGCTGCAAGACCTGCAAAGGCAGCAAGACAGTCTGAATCGAGAAATTGCCGCTTTTAATTTGGACGTTCAACCTGTCGCGGCTGCTGCTCAGCGGCTCGCCCGTCAGGCTGCCCTCCAGAAAAGACTACAGGCCCTGACCGGTACCGTGTCAGGAATTCCCTCAACAACTCGAAAATAATATAGCAGGTGTGGTCACGATTACACGCAGCCTGTAGGCTTTGGAAGTCCCGCCACCTTGCAAGCGCCCTTCGCCGGCCCTGAGGGGAAGAGTTCATAAATTTGTTTGAGCTTGAACCCGGTATCTTTGCAGAGTTTACGAATCATAGGAGCTATATTGAACTGCGTGTAATAATCCCTCAAATAATTGACCACCTTCCAGTGGTCATCCGTCATTTTTTCGATTCCTTCCGTCTTGGCAAATAGGCGAGCGACCTCCTCATTCCAGATATTGGGGTCTTTTAGGAATCCGTCCTCATCAACGTCAAAGGTTCGGCCGTCGATTTCCAGTGTAGGCATTGATCAGACCTCCTTTTTCTCATTCTTGCGCTTGATGCGCCAACGGCTGACCAAACTATCCTGATGTCACCATTGCGAGCGTGACACGGCGCCGCCTCAGCTCATAACGGCTTCTCCATGAGGTGTTCGAGCGTCCCCCGACTCGTCATTTTTTCTTCGTCTTTACTTCCAGGTCCTGGATATATTTTTCGATGATCTTTCTGACCGCAGGACGTTTCTCGCGGGTCAGTGCTTCTCGATAGACTGCCAGCGCCGCTACATGGTCATTCTTTATTTCATACACCAGACCCAGCAGTCCGTAGGCATCGGGATAATCAGGGTTCAGTTGCGTTGCCTTTTTCAGATCTTGAATGCTCTTGTCGTACTCACCCTTTTTGGAATAAGCGATCGCCCGGTTATGATACGCGACAAAAAAATTGGGATTGTCTTGGATAGCCTTGGTAAAAAAATCGATGGCCCGATCCCACTTTTCAACACGTAAGGCCCATTCACCCTGCTCGTAATAATCGAGATAGTCTTCAGCTAAAACCGGCACATGCAGCGGTCCACTCACAACAAATAAGGCTGTCAGAAGCAGCGTTATGGTGAGATTTCGTCCCATGCACATAATCCGAATCACTAAAGAGTGATACGCAGCATATCACGAAAAGCTTGTTTCAAAACTTTCTTTTTCGGGTCACCCAATTTTTCCTCCAAAATGGTCCTTGCTCACACCGAGCCGCATCTGTTAGCTTGGATTGCAGCGACGATTGAGACGTTCAACAGGATTGTCTCCTGTTGCAACATTGATGCAATCCGGTTAAAACATCCCCCGGGGCATTTTGCCGCGGTCGGTCCGAGCCACCCCGCTGAGGAACGCAGAACTGCTGAGACAGTAACTCGAATCGCAGGAGGTTTTCAGCTCTGCCGATGAAACAGATTGATAAAGGTCAAACTGTTCCGGAATACCTTCGAGACGGTCGATTTCTACATCTTGAGGCAGTCCTGGATCAGGAGCCTCCTTGGATTCTGAGGAAGCTCGTATCACTCCTTTCCAGCCGAGTGCGCATTGATGATCGCGTGGCGCAGAAACTCCGGGACCTCGCCGGGAACAGCGCTATAGTTTACGCGATGAAGTACAGAAGTACGTACGATTTGCATTTCCTTCGGATGCGATTCGCGGCCCTTGGTTTACCCATTCCAAGTTTTCTTTTCGATGCTTCTGTTTACCGCACAGGTTCTTTCAAGAAAACCTTCAAAGTCTGGCAAACCAAACTTTCCGCCCTGCTGAAAGGAGAGAAGCAAGACGGCACGGTCAATGAAGGCGTCTTGAAGCAAATCATGGATGCAGGCGACGCGGCAATCTTGTTTCTTGTGGATGAGAAGACCTCCCGCAGCAGATACGTGAGTCCTGAAAGCGACCCTATCCAGGTCCTTTTAGATCTCCAGGGCCGCATGGCAAAGTCGATCGCAGTTGTTCCCATGATGATACTTTACGATAGGGCCCCTAGAACGGTGATCCGGCCTTTTTGGGAAAGCTTTTTGGGCGACCCGGACCAACCTGGTCTTATCAGGCGCATTTTATCCGCCATAAGGCATTGGACGGTTCCGGAATTGCTGGTCGGAGAACCCGTTCACATGATAGCGCAATTCGAGGAATTCGGTTCGTCCAAACCATCGGATACGCTGTCGTTTGAAGTTCGCAAAGAATTGATCGAATCCGTTAATGCGAGGATCAGAGTCAGCCGCGGACCGGAAAAGCTATCGCGGACCGAAATAAAGGAGCGCGTTCTCCAGGACCCTCGGGTCCAGAGGGCGGTTAGAGAATTGGTGAACGGCAAGGGGGTAACGGAAACGAAGGTCCGGAAGAAAGCGGAATCCTATGTGGATGAAATAGCAGCGGACCCGCATCTGCAGATTCATCATTTCCTGTACTATGTGCTCCAGTGGATGTTTAGAAAGGTCTTTGCCGGTGTTGATTTGAAGGAATCCGATTTTGCAGCTCTCAAGCAGTTGACTGCTCAGGGATCCTTAATCTTTGTTCCTTGCCACAAGAGCCATTTTGATTACCTGCTCCTGGGATTTCTCTGCTTCATTAATGACATGGCAGTGCCTTACTTTGCCGCGGGAAAGAATCTCTCCTTTTGGCCGGTGGGTCCTTTGCTGCGCAATGGCGGGGCTTTTTTCCTAAGACGCACTTTCCGAGGCCTGGACCTTTACACGCATGTTTTTGCAGCCTATCTGAAAGTGCTGGTGAAGGAAAAGGCGAACATAATTTTTTACTTGGAAGGCGGTAGAAGTAGAACAGGTATTCTACTGACACCAAAGGTCGGATTACTCACATTCCTTTTGCAGACTGTGGAAGAAGGCGCGGTGGACGATTTGACTTTCGTCCCAACCTTTATCGGATACGACCAGATTCCCGAGGAAAACACCTATCTCCGAGAGCTTGCCGGCCGCGACAAACAGAAAGAATCACTGTTCTCCATTATTCGCGCCAGAGAGATACTGAAAGAGAGCTTCGGAAAGGTCTATGTGCGATTTCACAAACCCATTCGGTTCACGCGCTTTTGTAATCAATGGGGAATGGAATGGCAATCCGGTAAGGTTGCCGTAAGGGAGAACAGGAAATTTGTCAACGATTTCGCCTACCACTTGATGCACGGGATCGTGCGCAGCGGAGTGGTGACCCCGATTGGCCTTGTTGCCGCGGGTCTCGTCTGCTCCGGCCTTGGAAAAGTGCCGCATAAAGGCCTCGTTTCAGCCGTTCAAACCTTTAGTCTGGCTCTCCGCAAACATCGATTCGAGTTCGCCGAGAGTCTTGATAGCCTTGAAAACGTAGTGCAGGAGGCGCTAGGACTTTTCAAATTCCGGGGCTTCGTTGAAACCGAGGCTGAGGAAGGCGCTGGTGACACCTTGTACACAATAAATGAGCAGAAAAGGGCGAACCTGCAATTCTACAAGAATTCGCTCATAAACTATCTTTGGCCGGAGTCCCTTGTCGCAAGCGCTGTCATTGGCGGTGGTTTCGGGACAACAGATCTGACTCCGGAGATTCGAGAAGCGTTCGGCTTCTTGAAGGAGTTGCTGTCACAGGAAATTATCGTTGATCCCCTGGAGGAGGATAATACTAATCTGGAAACCCCGTTCCACTCGTTTGTGGAGAATGGTTGGATTCCGGGAAACGTTGCAGGAGTCGAGCAGGCCGGGAAGAACGGGCCGCTTCAATCTCTCAGTGGAATTCTCGCGGACATACTTGAAATCTATTATCTGGCGCTATGTGCAACGGAAGGCATTAAGTCCGGGGGAATCAACCAGAAGGAATTTGCCAAACAAATGGTCAAGGCGGCCGAAGACTTGCGCCGGAGCGAACCCAACCGCCCGATACCGTCGATGCCAATGGTTTTGGTCGGTAACGCTTTGAACCGATTTGCCCAAATGGGTATTCTGGATTACAGCCACTCCCGAAAATACATTAAATCAGTAAGCGATCCGGTGCTGCTTGAGCAAACGAGAAACTCTCTGGCCAAGGTCCTCAAAGGAAGGATCACCTTCCCCGGTGCGTCCTCCTGAATTCTGCGCCTTTGCTCGTGAAAACATCCTCTCCGTGACCGATTACGCCATAACCTCCGAACATCTTAAACCAGTTATATGATTCCTGTAGGGTTAACTTAAAATCAGGATCATCGCGAGTCTGCACAGGATTCAGCCATCTGCGCACCCCGAAGTCCGCTTCGTACGGGTCCCCCTTCCGGGATGGATACGGAGTGCTTCTGATCAAGGGATAATCCACCGCGTCAGGATTGACTATAATTCCTGTTTCCGCGAAGGACCCTGTGTATGAGGCGAACGTGAACCAGATGATTCCCAGGATTGCGTATAAATGCCTTTTTCTCATTGAAAGCTCCTCGAGAAGGATGCAGGGCGACCGGATTTATATCATGTTATTTATCAGAATATCACATATCCTATTGATCTGGCAAGTTTAATTGGTAAAACATCCTTGAGTATTGACATAAAATATCCGTTCAATTATCTTTGTGCTTGAGTCGGGGCGTAGCGCAGTCTGGTAGCGTACCTGAATGGGGTTCAGGTGGTCGCTGGTTCAAATCCAGTCGCCCCGACCATGATTCCCTTTGTTAAACCGCCTACTTGCTTGTTCGGGCAGAGGCGGTTTTTCTCTTTATGATGACTAATGCGGGACTTTTGCGGGACTCAT
>DATJPW010000326.1:0-29184 GCA_035506215.1 Desulfomonilaceae bacterium | reverse complement strand
GTGCTTGGATCTATAAGCTCAAAGCCGGGAGAGAGGATCACCGCCCCAACCTGCACCTCCGTGGTTTCGTCCACCATGGCATGATCAACGGCCTGTGCCGGACAAGCCTTCACACACTCCAAGCATTCAGAACAAACACCGCAGTTCAGGCAGCGATTGGCTTCTGCCCGGGCCTGTTCTTCTCGCAATCCTAATTCCACTTCCTCAAATGCCTTGCGCTCGGCCACGGGCAGTACCGGGTTTACCGCCCTCGCCTCAAAACGCAGCTTCGGAATGGGCGGGTATGTTGGCTCCTCCGGAAACTTCACAGGGCGTCCCGCCGCAATGTCTTTCCCTTCGAGATAGCGTTGAATCGACTCAGCCGCTTCCTTGCCGCCTGCCACGGCCTGGACCGCGGTCCTGGGTCCGGTTGAAACGTCGCCGGCTGCAAAAACCCCCTCCATTGAAGTGGCGCAGGTAACTGGATCGACACTAATGTAATTACCCCGCATCGTCTCAATGTTTCCAAGGGACTCGACAAGCTGCGAGTCAACTCTTTGACCGATGGCGACGATCACCGTGTCCGTTTCCATGCCCATCGCGCACTGATCATCAAAACTGGGACTGAACTTGCCCTGCTCATCGAAGACGGAAACGCATTGGTTGAAGCATACTCCTCTGACCCCAACGCCGCCTTCCCGTGGCACAAATTCAAATGGACCCCAACAGTTGTGAATAACGACTCCTTCCGACTCGGCATCGTGAATCTCTTCTGCATAAGCGGGCATTTCGTCACGGTCCTCAAGGCAGACCATGTGCACTTCTCCCGCGCCGAGCCGAACGGCCGTGCGTGCCGCATCCACAGCCACATTACCGCCGCCTATGACCAGGACCTTCTTGCCCAGTTCGACTTTCCGGCCCTGCGCTGCGGCTTTGAGAAAATCCACTCCTTGAATCACTTGATCGGATGTCTCACCTGGAACATTGAGCTTTGCGCCGCTTTGACAGCCAACTCCGAGATATATTGCTTTGAATCCCTGATTCTTGAGGTCTTGCAGCGTGAAGTCCTTACCCAATGCAGTATTGGCGATTGCTTCGACACCGAGATCCAGTATGTGCTTTATCTCTTTTTCGAGGATGTCGCGAGGCAGCCTGTATTCCGGGATACCTAGCCTCAACCAGCCGCCCAAGACCGGTGCGGATTCAAAGATGGTGACTTTGTACCCTTCCAGGGCCAAGTAGTAAGCAGTTGAAAGTCCGCTGGGGCCGGACCCGATAACGGCAACTTTTTCCTCTTTGGGTGTTATCTCCGGGACCTTTAATTCCGAATAATCAACCTGATCCGACGCGAAGCGTTTCAACTTGCAGATAGAAATCGGCTGGTCTACTTCGTTCCTTCTGCAAGCGGTTTCACAGGGATGAAAGCAAACTCGACCCAAGACTCCGGGCAGAGGAAGGTCCCTGTAAATAAGTTCAACAGCTTCTTTATATTTTCCTTCCTTGATAAGTTGAACGTATCCCTGAACATGGATATGTGCAGGACAGGCCACCACGCAGGGAGCACGATCCCCTTTATCAATCAAGAACGCTTGCGGAATAGTCTGGGGAAAAAGACGATACGCAGCTTTCCTGCTGTTCAATCCCTCATTGAACTTGTCTGAAATAGACACCGGGCAAGCAGTGGCACAATCACCGCAGTTCTTGCATTTTTCCACATCGACGTATCGGGCTTTCTTGCGGATCTTGACGTTGAAATTACCGGGTCGGCCGCTGATGCCTTCTACTGAGCTATAAGCCAGGACATCGATATTCGGGTTTTGGCCTACCGTAACGAGTTTTGGGGAAAACATGCAAGCCGAGCAGTCATTGGTCGGGAAGGTCTTGTCCAGTTGGGCCATAACCCCGCCGATACCCGGTTTTTCATCCACCAGGTAAACGCGGAACCCGGATTCCGCCAAGTCCAGCGAGGCCTGGACGCCGGCGATTCCACCGCCCACTACCAGGACCGCGCCAACCATGTCGTTCGTTTGAGCCATATTGAATTCACCTTTTGGTCGTTGTCACATACTATTTGCTCGGCAACTCTTCGCCTGCCCATTGTTGCGCACCGCGGAAGACGGGACAAGGAATGCGCCCCTTTCCGGTAGGCAAGCATTCAGCGACTTGTCGTAATGGATAATACTGAAACTTCCTGACACAAAACTTGATCTGATGATTCATCAATTAATTTTCCACCCGGCAGGCCCGGCGATCATTTGGCTGTTCCTCGGCTCAGGCAAGCCTGCTTCAGTGTGTTAGCTTCAGTCGCCACCTTGCTCCCGGGAAATTCGGCCAACAGTTTGTCCAACATCGTCAAAGCCTTCTTGATAAGGTTTTGACTGAAATAAGCTTTCCCGATTCCCAGCATTAGCGCCGGGATGAATTCCTGCGCCGGCAAAAAGCCGACAGTTCGGTAATGCTCTTTTCCTTCCCCATCCAATGTAATTATGGTGGGGGTATACTGGATCCCATATCTGCCGGCCAAATTAGCGTGTGACTGAGTGTTTGCCCTGAACGGAATCATGAAACGATTCACAAACTCGGCAGTCTTCGGATCGGGATACGTAACCGTATCCATCTGTCTGCAAGCGCCTCAACCCGGATTGAAGAAATCCAGTAGCACAGGTTTCTCTTGCACTCTGGACATGGCCAAGACCGTATCCCAATCAGGTTCCCATGTTATAGCCGGCATCTTTAACCCACCATTGTGCTAAAAGGATTCCGAAAGCGCCACGAGAGCCCTACATGAGTCCCCTAGTGGACAAGATCCCTTCAGGCGACACCATGTGCTTGCTAAACCAATTCCGAATCTGTGGATCTTGAAGCGCGAGCGCCATTAACTCGGTCAGATAGATCACAGGGACCTCGTATAGCTTTCCCGTCGCCTTTGAAAGGTCCGCTTGCCGGGTATCCAGATTGGCCTGGCACATGGGGCAAAGAGTGACTATCGCGTCGGCTTGTACAAGCAAAGCCATATCCAAGATTTTGCCTGTAAGCTTCAGCACCAAATCCGTGCGGCTCAGCGCCAGAGAACCGCCGCAACAGTCTGTCTTGTACGGCCAGGAAAGCACCTCCGCCCCCAGGTCCTCCAGAATATGATCCATCTGCATCGGATTTTCGGGGTCTTCCGGCTCCACTACATCCGGCGGTCGGACCGCGTAGCAACCATAGTATGGGACTACTTTCAGGCCTGCGAGCGGTTTGGCCAGAACCTCCTTTAGCTTATGACGGAGTTCGGCCATATGAAACATATCCATTCCTGACATTACTTTGATTAGGCCCTTGAAAGGAAACTGCTCTTGAAGCTCCTTTTCTTTTAGGATCCGCATCGAAGCAGCCTTCATCCTGACATGGCAACCCGCGCAAGGCGCCACAACGTCTTTTCCCAGTTGCTCCGCGGTAATAAGATCTTTGGCTGGCAGAGCGGTCTCGAGATACGCGTCCACCATGTGAGCCGAAGAAGCGCCGCAGCACGTCCAATCAGGGATCTCGCTCAAAGTAACGCCTAATTTCTCGGCAACACTCCTGAATGATTCATCCAGTTCCTTGGCGGAACCCGTAAGAGTGCATCCCGGGTAATAGCTGAATTCCATTGTAGACCTCTTAGTTCTTTACGATTACCTAAGTGAAGCCGCCTTGAACAATGCCGACACCTCACGGACTTTCTTTGCTACGCGGGGTAGAATATGGATCTTCCCTTTGCGGAACATCCTCCACCCCAACCCCATGTCGTTGAAGTAGCTGCCGGTCTTGAGCTTATAAATGCCAATAAGGAAAAGCTCATTCACTCGCCCGAATCTGCGAACGTTATCCATAAATGCAGTGTGAAAAGCCGGCACTTCGGACTCCTGAGTGGCTATCTGCTGTTTCAGCACCTGATGTCTGATCGGGTCCAGTAGGGCCGGGACATCGATGCCGTTGGGACATCTGGCCCCGCACGTATGGCACGTGAGGCACAGCCAAATGCTCTTTGACGCCAGAATAGGCTCGATATTCCCGAAAACCGCATGCCGCACGAGCTGATGCGGCAACAGGTCCATTTCAGGAGCGACCGGGCATCCCGCCGAACATTTGCCGCACTGGTAGCACTGATGGATTATTGCGGCCAATTCGCCCGAGGGTGGAGTCACCATCCCGGTAGACTGATTCAGATTGACTTGTTGCATGTATTTTACCTCATCGTGGAGAGCGTCCTCACCAAGGGACGCTCCCGGACTTCATCTGCCGGATTGTTATTCGGTTACGAAGCAGCTTCCAAGAGCGTGTCAATCTCCTGGATGACCTGATCATCCGTGAAATGCTGAAGATCGATGGCCTTGCCCGGACAAACCGATGCGCAGATACCACAGCCCTGGCATAAAGCCGGAACGATCTCAGCTTTGTGTTCCTCGGTGATACGAGGCGCTCCGTATGGGCAGAGCCGCACGCAGGTCAAACAGGCCGCACATTTCTCGGGCTCCACCTTTGAGATGACCCCGGAGAAAGTCATCTCGTCCTTGCTCAGCATTATTGCCGCCCGTTGCGCGGCCGCGGTCGCCTGAGCCAATGCCTCGTCTATGGGCTTAGGATAGTGGGCCAGCCCCGCGAGGAAAACACCCTCGGTGGTGAAATCCACGGGCCGCAACTTCATGTGAGCTTCCATGAAAAAGCCTGTGGAGTGCACCGTTACTTTGAAAAGCTGACCAAGACTCTTATTGGATTCAGCCGGGTCTATAGCCGCGGCGAGCGTTAGCACATCCGCGGGTATGGTGATATCCTGATCGAGCACCTGATCATGAATCACAACGTTTACGCGATCACCATCCGCTTCCACTACAGGTTTCGCTTCGGGATCATAGCGGACATAAACCGTTCCCGCCCTACGCGAAGCTGTGTAATACTTCTCCAGGAGCCCGTATGTCCGCAAGTCTCTGTAAAGAATATAGTTTCTCACATCAGGATTTATTTCCCTGAGTCGCTCGGACAGGCGAACCGAGGCGGAACAACAGATCTTGGAACAGTACGGCCTTTCATCGCATCGAGATCCTACGCACTGGATGAAGACGGCATTCTTAATGCTCTTCAGCTTCGGGTCACCTTCCAGGATCCTCTGTTCAAGAGAATGCTGGGTTTCGACCGCGGGGTGCTGACCGTACAGGTACTCCGTCGGCTTTGATTCCACAGCGCCCGTAGCAATGATTGCCGCGCCGAACTCCACCTCTTGCGGCTCTTTGCCTGACTCTACGATCTTTCCTTTGAAATGACCGACATGTCCGCTGAGGTCGGAAAAAGTCGCATTTTTGTGCAACTCGATTTTCGGGTGCCCTTCCACCCTTTGGATAAGATCGGTTACAAAGGGCTTGACCTCTTCACCATGAATGGTCTTCTCGATGGAAAGAGCATTACCGCCGAGCCGCTCACTATTTTCCGTGAGATAGACTTGGAAGCCTTGGTCCGCAAGGTTCAGAGCCGCGCTCATGCCGGAGACACCGCCTCCGAGCACGAGGGCATTTGGGACCACTTTCATCTTGGATTTTTGCAAAGGAGACAGCAGCGCGGCCCGTGATACGGCCATCCGAGCCAGATCCATCGCCTTAAGGGTGGCCTCCTCCTTATGAGACGCATGCACCCACGAACACTGATCTCGAATATTGGTCATGGTGAACAGATAAGGGTTGAGCCCCGCTTTTTCCATGGTGAGCTGGAACATCGGCTCGTGGGTCCTGGGGCTGCACGCTGAAACGACTATTCTGTTAAGGTTGTGTTCCTTGATTATTTCCAAGAATTGTTCTTGCGTATCTTGTGAGCACGTGAAGAGTCTTTCGTCGGCGTAAACCACATGAGGCAACGTTTTCACATGCTCAACCACCTTGGGTACATTGACCGTATTGGCAATATTGATCCCACAACGACATATGAACACGCCTATACGCGGCTCTTCTCCCGATACATCACGCTGTGGAGGAAATTCCTCCTTTACAGTCATAGTGTTCCTAGCTGAAGCCAAGATCCGTGAAGATGCTCCGGCGGCCGCAGATGCTTCCATAACAGTTTGAGGGATATCCTTGGGGCCCTGCAACATTCCCGCGACAAAGACACCCGGCCGAGTCGACTGAACAGGATCAAAGGAGCCGGTGGAGCAAAAATGAGACTCGTTGAGTTCCAATCCCAGCATCTCAGCCATTCTCCGAGATTCCTCGGAAGTCTTCAAACCGGCTGCCAAAACAACCATATCGAATGTTTCAGTGACGAGTTTCTCGCTGTCGTCGAGATAGGTCACATTTAGATTGTTAGTAAGCGGATCTTCCACCACCCGGCTTATCATGGAACGCACAAATCGGACTCCGCCGGTGGCCTTTGCTCGCTCGTAATATGCGTCGAAATCTTTGCCGTAAGCCCGCATATCCATATAGAAGATCGTGGGCTCGACGTTCGCATCGTGTTCTTTGGCTATAACGGCCTCTTTGATTGATGCCATGCAGCATATGGCACTGCAGTGAGGCATTCCTTTTTGAGGGTCCCGGGAACCGACGCACTGAATCCAAGCCACTTTGCTGGGGTGCAATCCATCCGACGGGCGTTTTATCTCGCCTGCGAAAGGTCCGGACGCGCTTAGCATCCGTTCGAATTCCATGTTGGTGATGACATTCGGGGCCGTCCCGTACGAGAACTCGCCTCGAATCCGGTCAGGATCGATCAACTCGTAGCCTGTCGAGAGAATGACCGTTCCGACGTCCACTTCACGGATCTCGTCCGCAAGGGTATGATCTACCGCCTCCGCGGGACAGGCCTTGACGCATTCCATACACTCGGAGCAGACACCGCAGTTGAGACAGCGGTTAGCCTCTCTCTGGGCCTCGTCCTCGGAAAAAGCCAACTCAACCTCTTGAAATCCTTTGCGTTCTGATACAGGCAATTCGGGATTCTTTGCCCTAGCTTCCGGCCGAATATCAGGTATCGGTGGATACTGTCGATCCGGAGATATTTTCCAGGGGCGACCTGCGTTCAAGTCTTCACCTTTGAGATACCTGGAAATGGACACCGCAGCTTCCCTGCCCGCAGCGACTGCTTCCACGACCGTCGCCGGTCCGGTGCCCGCGTCGCCTCCTGCGAAAACGCCTTCAATGGAAGTGGAGTAAGTGACCTCGTTGACATCGATGGTGTTCCAACGGCTCATGCCTAGCTCTGGAACTCCCTCCCAAAACTTCGGGTCAATAATCTGGCCTATGGCCGGAATTATGGTGTCCGCATCAAGCACAAACTCCGAGCCCGCGACAGGGACGGGTCTGCGGCGGCCCGACTCATCCGGCGGGCCTAATTCCATCTTTATGCACTTCATGCCGCTGACCTTGCCGCCATTCGAGATCACTTCCACCGGCGCGGCAAGAAAATGAATCCGTACTCCCTCATCGATAGCGGCTTTGACCTCTTCTTCGTAGGCAGGCATTTCGTTGCGAGATCGCCTGTAAAGCACGGTGACATCCGACGCGCCTGTTCGCAGAAGGGTACGGGAAGCATCAATAGCCACATTGCCGCCACCCACAACAATTGCCTTCTTTATTCCGTTCTTGTGGGGATTCAGCGCGGCCTGACGGAGAAAGTCGACGCCCTGCACTACGCCTTCAGCTTTCTCTCCCGCAATGCCTAATCTCGAGCCATTTTGACAACCGACGCCTAGGAATATAGCATTGTAGCCTTGGCTCTTAAGGTCTTGGAGACTGAAGTCTTTGCCCAGAGCCATGTTGGTCTTAGCCTCGACGCCGAGGTCAAGGATGTGTCGGATCTCGGTTTCGAGCACATCGCGGGGAAGTCTATACTCGGGAATGCCTACTCGCAGCCAACCGCCGAGCACCGGCGCGGCCTCGAATATAGTGACCTTGTACCCATCCAACGCCAAATAATATGCAGCAGAGAGGCCCGCGGGCCCGGAACCTACCACCGCCACCTTTTCTTCCCGAGGGGTTATCTCCGGGACACCAAGAGCGGAATAGTCGATCTGGTCCGCAGCAAAGCGTTTGAGCTTGCAGATGGAAACAGCTTCTTCCTTCTCCGCTCTGCGGCAAACCTTTTCACATGGGTGCGGACAAACACGGCCCAGTACCCCCGGAAGGGGAAGATTGCGGTAAATCAACTCGACGGCTTCCTTGTATTTGCCCTGCTTTATAAGCTGTACATAGCCCTGTACGTTAATGTGCGCTGGACAAGCAACCACACAAGGAGCTCGATCCGCCTTATCAATTACGAATGTCTGCGGAATAGTCTGGGGAAAGAGTCGATAAGTCGCGGCCCGATCGCCCAGTTTCTCATCGAATTCGTTGGGCACACGCACCGGACACACTGTCGCGCAGTCGCCGCAGGCCTTACACCGATCCTTCCGGATGTATCGGGATTTTTGCCGAATCTTGACTTTAAAATGACCCTCTTCCCCTTGAACGTCATCCACTTCACTATATGATAAGAGCTCTATGTTCGGATTTTGGCCGACCGTCACCAATTTCGGGGAAAAAATGCAGGTGGAGCAGTCGTTTGTCGGGAAGGTCTTGTCCAGTTGGGCCATGCGGCCGCCAATACCGGTTTCACTTTCGACCAAATATACTTTGTAACCGGATTCAGCCAGATCCAGAGAGGCCTGAACCCCCGCTATGCCACCACCAACGACAAGAGCCGCGCCTACCACTTCCTTAGGCTGGGCCATACTACTTTCACCTTTCGATAAGGATTTTGTGAGGGGCGATGAGGTACTATCATTATTAACAATAGTGGCCCTCTATGTCAACAGATGCCAATTCGAGTCGGTATGCTTGTAAAACCTCCTTAGAAGTTCTCCGCGCTAAAATAACACTGTCGAAAGCCTTATTTTAGCGCCGATGGAGGCCTGAACCCGGCCCGCACAAAAAGGGGTAGCTCAAAGGCCATTCGCCTGCTAAATTAAAATACAGCCTGGATCGAATGGTGCTTTATGAGCTTCCGGAAGAACGACATTATAGATTATTATGATAGTCGTAAGATCGCCTGCGGACTTGTTCTGGAAGCTGACGATAGGAGGCTCAGGGTCCTCACTGAGCAAGGAAAAGAAACTAATATATCGGTTAACAGAACGTTGATCTCCGCTCACGATCCCGTTTTCCCTTTAAGTGGATCCAGGGACGAGCAGGTGAGTCGACTAAAAGAAATTTCTCTTCAGCGAGAGGAGCTGAAAGGCCAAATCAATCTACGAGAACTTTGGGAAGTGGTGGGATCGGAAGTGGATTCCATACGGATCGAAGACCTGACTGAATTGGCGTTCGGCAAGAACCAAGATATGAACAGTGGCGCCTCGTTGCTGAGGGCGATTCAGGATGATCGAATATATTTCAAGATTCTTCCCGACAGGATAGAAGTTCCCACTCCGGACCGCGTGCAACAAGCCCTTAATCAAAGGGAAAAAGAGAGAGAACGAGCAAACTTTATGGCGAGGTCCGCCGAATTTCTGATGCACCTAAAAAACGGTGTGAAATTGATGGCGGACTCAGCGCCGGAAGGTTTACTACCAATGCTTGAGCAGGCGGCCGGAGCGGGCACGGAATGGGCGGGATTCAAGCCTGTCAAGGAGATATTTTCTCGAGCCGGCTTACCGCAAGGATGGGACCCTTTCCGAGTATTGGTCAAACTGGGCATCTGGTCCGAAGATGAGAATATCACCTTGCGTATTGAAGATGTCCCCGTGGAGTTCTCTCCCGAAGCCGAAGCTCAAGCGCTTTGTGACGCGGCCAAGACCCTACCGGAGAGGCACGAAGAATTACTTCAAGAAGAAGTCATCACTGTAGATGCAATCACCACTCGAGATGTAGATGACGCTCTTTCGTTGCGTTACGAGAATGATGAAGTGATCCTCGGGGTGCACATAACCGACGTTGCTCATTACATAGATTATGATTCGCCGTTAGATCGCGAGATCCGCCGTCGGGCAACGTCCATATATCTGCCTGAAGGCACTATCCCCATGATTCCGCCGGTGCTGTCCGAGAAAGCGGCAAGCCTTTCGGTCGGTGAAGATCGACCCGCGATAAGCGTTACGATGCGGGTCGGATCGGATTTGAAGTTAAAAGATTATACTGTTACTGAATCGATAATTCGGGTTAATAAGAGACTCTCGTATGAGGATGCCGACGAGAAAATCCTTGATTCCGATTCAAGGGAAGCGGCTCTGTTAAGCATTGCCATGGCTTTCAGAAACGATCGCGTTGCCAAGGGTGCGCTGATTTTCAAAGATCCGGAACTCTCGGTGCACGTTTCGGACGACAAGAAGATTGAGGTGAGCGTTCGAGAAAGAGAATCGCCCTCACAGGTGCTCGTCTCGGAGCTGATGATCCAGGCAAACCGGCTTTTCGCAGAGTTTTTGGTGGAACACCAAATCCCAGCCATTTTTCGGAGCCAACCCGGCCCCCTGGAGAAGATAACCTTGGGTGATGAATACGATCCGGTTACCTCTTATCGTGCGAAAAAGGCCTTGGCCAAAGGGGATCTGAGCAGCCAACCGGCCCCCCACTCCACGTTAGGGCTGGCTGCATACACCACCGCAACTTCACCACTACGGCGCTATCCTGACCTCATTGTGCAGAGACAGCTCAAGGCAGCCCTAGGATCCGGCGCCAAGCCGCTCGGTCGAGAAAGGCTGGAGGAAATACTCGCGGAGGTGTCTTATCGCCTCGATCGGGCTGCCTTGATGGAGCGGCAACGTCAGAGATATTTTCTGCTAAAATATCTCGAGCAGAGGAGACACGAGGAATGGGAAGCGTTGGTTCTTCAGCGGTTCCCGGGCTTTCATTTGGTTCAGCTGACGCGATTGTACCTCAACGCGGCCTTGCATACTCCGAACAATCTTGCCTTGGCTCCACATGACAAGGCAATCGTAAAGATCGAAAAAATTAATCCAAGAGATGACAAGTTAGTCCTATCTCTGGTGAAGCTGTTATGAACAAGGCGGATGACAGAATATCCATAAGAATGGTTCCCACGGCTAGTACAGAGCGTATTAGCGACCACGACCTCACGAGATTTTCGCGAATCGTCAAAATTCCATTAGAGAAGATAAAAGATAAAATCTCCCGGGGCCGAAGCATAATTATAGTTACAAGGCCGCATCCAAAGCTGGAAGAGATAATTAATCTAATAAAGTCGTTGGGTTTTTCCGTCGAAATAAGTCCACCGGAAAAATATCGGCTCGCGACGGGTTCCGAAGTCATTGGCGCCCCAGTACCAAGTGCGCGACATCCTTTGGAGCAGGAATGGAACGTAGGAGATACAATTGAGAACCTTTATGAGGTCCTTGACATAAAATACGGGGGGATGGGAGCGGTTTATTTGGTTCGTCACAGGGGGCTGAACACCATGATGGCCGTGAAGTCGCTCCTGGAACGGCTTAGGCAAAATGAAGAGGACCGAGCTCTTTTTCTCAAGGAAGCTGAAATATGGGTGGAAATCGGATTTCACCCTAATATTGCGGCCTGTTACTATGTGCGAAACATTCTGGAAAGCCCGCGGATATTTATAGAATACGTGGATGGAGGATCGCTTACTACCTGGTTATCCCGGCATCACCCCCCCGAGTGGGACCTCATAATTGATTTGATGGTTCAAGCGTGCGACGGTCTGGATCACGCGCACACCAAGGGACTGGTTCACAGAGATGTCAAGCCCGGCAACTGCTTGATGACAAAAGACGGCGTTCTCAAGGTCACCGACTTTGGACTGACTAAAAGGTCACTTTCCGGCGCAATCGACAATTCTCCGACGCCGGTTACAGACTCAGGAGCGATTTCCCTGCGCTCCGAGACAGTGACCGCCGCCGGTATGGGGACTCCCGCCTACATGGCCCCTGAAATGTGGATTCAGGGCTCACAAGTTGGGCCTCAAGCAGACATTTACGGCTTTGGAGTCATGTTGTTTGAAGTTTGCTGCGGCACAAAGCCCTTTACGATCAGACCCGGTGACAAACGCGTGAAATTAGCTTACGCCCATGTCAAGACCCCGCCCCCAATCCCCAGTTCCCTGAGATCCGACCTACCGATAGGGCTTGAGCACATAATCCTTAAATGTCTGCAAAAACGTCCCGAGATGCGCTACTCTTCATTTCGTGAGGTAAGAGCGGATCTTTCAGCCATTTACCGGGACTTGACCGGCAAGAAATTCCCTAGGCAGCAGCCTGATGAGGTAAAACTGCTTGCCGACGCGCTCAACAACCGGGCCGTATCACTAATGGACTTGAACCACTATGAGGAGGCTGAACAAACCCTTAAAAAAGCTTTGCAATCCGATCCGCACCATCCTGAGGCGGTCTACAATAAAGGACTTCTTGAATGGTCAAAAACAGGCAACCCTGATTATGAACTCGCGATCAGGCTGGAAGAGGTCGTTAAGACGCCGGAGTACGTGGGCCGTGGCGCCAATCTCTTGGGTCGCTGCTTTTTGAGGTTGGGAGACGCTGATCGGGCTCTGCAGGCCGCTGAACTGTCAATCTCGGCGGTGGGCGCCACCGAGGAATGGTTAAAGCCTTACGCCATAGCTCTGAGCGGTTCCGGCCGTGACGCCGAAGCTATAGATCGTCTGGAAGCCTACCTCGCCGAATTCCCGAATGACGATGAAGCTCTGGGTTGGCTCATCGGCTGTCTGGCAAGGAACAAAAGAATTGAAGAAGCCCTGGTTCGAATGCAAGGCTTTCGAAAAGGTTCGGAATTCGCGACATGGGACCTGGACAGCATTGCCCAAACGTTCCGTTTTTCGGGGGTTACCGAGAGATTGGTGCTAAAAGGGCATACCGGATGGGTTACGGCGATATCTCACTTCCCAAAGTCTGATCTGTTCATCACTGCTGCACGGGATAGAACATTAAAAATCTGGGAGGCATCGACAGGCGAACTAAAGAAAACGATGCCACTGCTCAGTGAACCTCCTGTATGGCTGCAAGTTTCTCCTGACGAGCGTCTGGTAGCCTTAGTAGCTGCCCAAAGCAATTCACCGGTCAAATTGCTGAACCTAGATTCAGGGCGTTTTCAAGGGAACGCACTGGCTCATGAAGGATTGTTATCTTCCGTGGCATTTTTCCCGGAAAGCGAGCAAGTCTTGACTGTGGAGCAAAGAGGCGTTGCCCGATTGTGGGATTCGCGGGAATCCAAGGCACAAGCCACATACAAAATTCCATCGCATATTGTTTCGTCGATAATGTTCGATCAATCGTCTTCGCCCGAAATTATTCTCGCTGGTATGGACAAGGTGATCCGGAGAATACGACCTGCTGATTCTCACTCAGTAGTCTTTGAACAAGGACATCGCGACACAATTACCGGCCTGGCGATAAATCCCGATGGAACTCGGGCACTTACCAGCGGTCGAGATAAGCAGGTGATTTCATGGGACGCCGTTTCCGGTCGGATCCTGTCAACGTTCCAAGCCCATCAAGACCAGATTGGAGCCATGGCGCTGAGTCCTACCGGGAAATTAGCCGCCAGTTACGATCCGAAGACCTCAATAAAATTGTGGGATACCGGAACCGGAATGGTCCTGAGGACCTTCCCAACAACAGAAGGAGAATTGAATTGCCTCGTCTTCACGCGTGATGGCGAGGCGTTGCTGGCTGGCGGCCGAGATATGGTCGCAAAGGTTTGGGACGTCGGCGGACGCCCAATAGTGCCCGCGTTGGCTCTTTCCACCATAAGACCGGTAACCAAGCAGATGAAATCAGAGCGGAAATTCAAAGTGATGGTGGAGTTGGCTCAGAAGGCCATGAAAAAAGGCTCATTTGGGTCAGCGTATTCCATGCTACGCGAATGTCAGACACTGCCCGGTTACGAGCGGTCGGAAACGGTCCTCGATCTGATTCTAAGGATAAAGGACCGAGGGACCCGCGCTTCACTACATGGAGGCTGGAAAAGAAAGGCATTGGAGACGAAGTCGGCAGTGATGAGCGCCGATTTTTCCCCGTCGGCAATTCACTTTCTGTCGGCGCACGGGGACCATACAATCAGGATGTGGAGTACCAAGACCTGGGATTGCCTCAAGGTCCTCAGGGGCCACACCAATCTCGTTACGTCTGTACGATTTTCCTCGAATGGTCGGGAGGCTGTTTCAGGGAGCGATGACCGTTCCGTTCGGATATGGGACCTACATACCGGTAAAAACCTCGTGACTTTAAAAGGGCATCAGGAAAGTGTGAGTTCTGTGGCTTATTCCAGGGCCGGCAGCGAGGTCGTCTCGGGCTCCTGGGATAACATGGTAAGAGTGTGGCGTCTCTCCGACAGCGTTTGCATAAAGACTCTCAGGGGTCATGACGACAAGGTGACCGGAGTAGCGTTTGCAGGAAGCGCCAACCACGTGGTTTCCGCCGGTTTTGACGGCACCGTGAAAATGTGGGATGTTTCTTCCGGTAGAGTGCTGCGAGATCTCCGGGGACACAAGGATAGGGTAACGAGCCTCCGTGTTTCTCCGGCCGGAGATCTGCTGCTGACCTGCTCTATGGATGGCACCGCTCGAATTTGGGACTTGAAAAAGGGGCAATGCACCAAGACCATTGAAGTTAACGAAACCGGTGTCAGGGCCGGAGTGTTTTCCCCGGATCAGAAATTTTTGCTGACGGGCGGCAATGATGCGGTGCTCGGAATATGGAATGTGGAAACGGGCGTATGTGAAAGAGAGTTCCAGGGCCACGCACGTGAAATCAGCGCCGTCGAGTTTTCATCTAATGGTCGTTTTGTATTGAGCACATCCGTAGATGGCTCGGTGATGTTGTGGGAGCTTGACTGGGACTGGAAATTTGCGGAATAAAAAGATCTTGAAAGAATTGGATCGTTGAAAATTGACAACAGAAATCATGAGTTACAAGCCAAAGGAATTGTGGGACCTGCCGTGTTTCGAGGAGAAGCTGACCGCAATACTAAATTCGAGGCAGAAAAGAACCCTGTCGTCTAATGGTATGGTTACGGCCGCTGTGTTGGTCCCTCTCTTCTCAAAAGATACGCGCCAGCACGTGCTGCTGACAAAGAGGTCGGATCTCGTGGAGCACCACAGGGGCGAGATTTCGTTTCCAGGCGGAAAGGTCGATCCTTCAGATCGGGATCCGGCGTACTGCGCTCTGAGAGAAACCGCTGAAGAAATAGGGGTGCCGCCGGAAGATGTCAGGATGCTCGGTGAGCTTGACGATTTTTATACGGTCGCGACAAATTTTCACGTAGTCCCGTTCGTCGGAGTTATCCCATATCCTTACAAATTTCGGCCGAGCACGCGAGAAATTGACCGGCTCTTGAGCGTTCCTTTGGAAGTGTTCTTCGATCCCGCTCGGAGATCTGAAACAATATGGGTTTTCAGAGACCAGCCAATCGAAGTTACATCTTACGAATGGGAAGGTTACACAATCTGGGGGGCCACTGCACGGATACTCAAGCACTTTACTGAATTGGTGGAGCAGTGGGGAGACCACCAGGGAAGCGAAGGCCCATGTCCGGAAGCGGGAGCGAAACAGCCATGAATTCCCGAGATTTCCCTGAAGATTTTCAGGCGTGTGTATGTTTTCACGGGCATGTCTGTCCAGGTCTGGCTATTGGATATGCCGCGGTGAAAGCCGGATCGCGGGTGCTCGGCTTATCGACTGCCAAGGATGAGGAGATAGTGGCCCTGGTCGAGAATAATTCTTGCGCGGTGGACGCAGTTCAGGTGCTGCTTAGCTGCACTTTCGGAAAAGGAAATCTTATCTTCCGTGATTGGGGAAAGCAGGTTTTTACTTTCCTCGATAGGCGTACCGGCCGAGCGGTGCGTGTGTCATTCAACGGGCAACTGCCCGGTCGAGATGAACGTCGCTCCTTAAAGAAGAAAATCGACGCGGGAGAGGCCACGGATGCCGAAAGGCAAACCTGGGACCAACTGCGGACTCAGGCTGTTATGGCACTTATCTCAGCAGATCCTGCGAAGTATTTCCAAGTGAAAGAGTCGCATATGGAAATGCCGCCTCATGCTCAAATTGTGGCCACGCAGCCGTGCGACATTTGCGGGGAAGCAACTGTCACCGGTCGAATGATGGAACGATGCGGCCGGCGAATCTGTCAGGAATGCTTTGCGAGCCTGAAATAGCGGGTTCGCTCAAATCATCTATCGGATGATATATCGACCGAATGAATCCCGTGGTTCCGCTTCAGCATTCCGGAAATCCAAGATATTCATGATCAACAGAAAGACGATCAAGTATGAAAGTCGCTGAACACCTCTACGTGTATCTCTGGAACGATCCTCGTGAAAACAACTGCAACACGGTATTTATAGACGGCAAAGTTCCTCTCCTAATAGACCCCGGCCATTTGCCCAGGACCCAGGATCTTTTTAGCAGAATGCGCGCTGACGGGGCTGACCCAGGCAAAATCAGGGTAGTCATATGCACACATGTCCACCCGGATCATTTTGAAGGGACGCTGGCCTTCAAGGACCCCGCTGTGAAGATAGCCATTTCGCAGCGAGAGGGAAAATATATTGAAGAGATAGAGCATGCTGGCCAGTCCGAGTACCGGGTCGATTTCTATCTTAAAGAGGGTGATCTCATTCTCGGACGCCATGAGTTCCAGATTCTTTTGACTCCGGGACACACACCGGGGGGCTTGACGATTTATTGGCCGCGGTACAAAGTGTTAATTGCCGGAGACGTAGTATTCATGCAATCCGTGGGCAGGTCGGACTTTCCGGGAGGCGATGCGGGCGAGCTGAAGCAGAGTGTGGAACGACTGTCGAATCTCTCCACAGAACTTCTGATCCCCGGCCATGGCCCTGCTATTCAGGGCGGAGCAAAGATTCGGGACAACTTTGAGTTCGTGCACCGGATGTATTTCAGATAAACATGTTCAAAAATTCGGCAGGTGGGGGCTTGAATTTGATACGTTGAAAGGGTCATGATATTCAATAATTAGAGTTTTGTATCATAAGTGTTCCAAAATTTGAACAAATTAAGGCCATCGCACGGTTGGTCCGCAGGACCAACGGATCCGGACTCCAGTATTTAACTAGATGATAAAATTGACATTAATCGAACTATTATTGCCGGACGGAAAACTGGCACAACAATTGCTTGTAAATAGGTCAAGAAAAGAATCTGTTCCTCCTACGCCAACTGCTAAATGCAAGTTGGTTTTTTTTTAAAGATTCTCGCAAGGCTCCCATGGTTCTCCGGCTTGAAATAAGAGCCGTCCTGTCACTGGCCCTCACAGTGGTCTCAGGGGTGGTTATCTATCTGAATCTGTCTTCTTGCGCATACGCGGCATCCCAACCCAAAAGAATCCTCATCCTGCCTTTTTATGTGGCAGCGGGCAATAACGAGAAAGAACTCAAAGACTTTGGTGATCACGCGTACAAGCGGCTGCGGTCAGTAATTGACCTCTTAAAGGAAGAATATGTCAGTGAGTCTCAAAAGGCCACTGACAAGATACTCGAAGGAAAGCCCGCGCCTGAAAGCGATGAGGAAGCACGCCTAATGGCCGCCAAAACAGGGACCGACCTGGTGATTTATGGATCTCTCTCCGTTGATGATTCGATGTTCCATATGAGAGGTGTGATGTGGGACCTTGCCACTGCGAGAGAGATTGCCTTGACTGACGTCAAGGTGGGCAACATTCATGGGTTGCCCGGCGTGTTGCAGTTATTTATCGGTACCATCAATAAGCGTCTTCACGGCGCTCCGCTCCTACCCCTCTATAGAGCCGAACCGTCACTTGGCGCCGGAGGCGACCAACCTGAGAGGGCCCAGACATTGGTAGCGCTTCCCCGGAATATCGGTCCTTGGCGGAGCCCGGAAATTCCCGCCGAGTATTGGGCCGTGGGTATAGGGGATCTGGATGGAGACAGGAGAAATGAAATAGTCTTCCTGGAGGAAACAGGGATAACTATCAGGCGCTTCGAGAGTGGCGGTCTCAAAACCCTTACGCAGTTCTCCCAGGCCCCTGTTCGATACATCAGCGCAGAGGTGGCTGACCTGGATGGAGAAGGTATAGCGAAGCTTGTCGTCTGCTACCAAACCCCCGAAGGAATAGAATCTGCGATCATGCAGTATAAAAACCGGAAGCTTGAAGTCACCCAAAAATTTCCGAACATTATTCTGGGAACGGTCACCGAATTACCCGGCGAGAAGAGGACGCTGTTGGGCCAGAGGACGGATACAGAGGACATCTTCAACGGCGAAATGTTGCGCTATGACATGCGGGACGGTAAAGCCGTGCTCTCCGGACAAGTGGCGCTGCCTCCCGGCACTCTATTGCTCAGCTATGCGGCAGGAGAATTCGGCAAGAACAAAAAGAATAAAGAATTCTTGAGAATCGTGCTTAATCAAGATCAGCGTGTGCTGGTCTTTGATCGAGAAAACCGTCTGCTGGCCCAGGTTTCGGACCGGATCTACGGTCTTGAGCGACGTATTCATATACCGACAAAGGACGGCTATAAAGAAGTAATATTTCCCGGCAGAATACTCATTGCCGACACAGGCGGGGCTGGCGAGAACGAGTTGCTTTTGGTCAAGCATGGCAGTGGTGGCAGCAGTGTTCAGGCTCTTGTTTGGGAAGGCGGGCACTTGGTTGACAAATGGAAAACTGTCATGAGCCCCGGCATTATCACGGATTTTAGAATTGGGGACCTGAAGAACGAACAGACGCGTTCTCTTGTCCTCATCCTCTTAGAACCAAACCCGTTCTTTGCCTTCACCGGTCCGCACAGCATTGTTTTTGCTTACGATCTCACCCCCTGATACGAGTTCGCTGTCAAACGGTAAAGATTACTTCGATCAAAATCAGCACTGACCCCGCGTCTCGCGGGGTCAGTGGCACCCAAGTGTCAATTAGTATCGGCATAGGGATGCCACGGACCCGAGCATGCTCAGGTCCGTGCTGGATCTAACGGGCTATTCACTCTTTGAACGCGACCTAGTATGAGCAGGACGCGGGCATAATAAAACCCCGAGTTCGATTCCGAGCCCGGGGTAATTATCGTGGAGAAACCGCAGGTTACAATCAGCTGCGACCGGCTCCCTCACGGCAATTCGCGTTCAAGTCTGTAAGAAGTTCCCCTCTACCCCCTTTATTAAAGGGAGGAAGGGGGGATCTTCAATACGAATTGGTATCAGGTCTATTTCAGAATAAAAGGCACAAGGAGTAGGGCGACCATATTGACCACCTTGATGACAGGGTTCAGTGCCGGACCTGCCGTATCCTTGTAAGGATCGCCGACGGTATCGCCCGTAACCGCCGCCTTATGGGCCTCGCTCCCCTTCCCGCCTAGGTTACCGTCCTCAATGTATTTCTTAGCATTGTCCCAGGTCGCACCGCCGGTTGTCATGGCTATGGCCAAGAAAAGTCCCACGACGATACTTCCTATGAGAACGCCTCCAAGAGCATCTTTACCGAGACCGGGTATAAAAGCCACTATTAAAGGTATAACCACGGGCAGCAGCGAAGGTAAGACCATCTGTTTCTGGGCCGCGGCGGTAACCAAATCAACGCATTTGCCGTATTCAGCCCTTACGCCGGGCAGGCCTTCCCTCAGTCCCTTTATTTCACGGAACTGTCGGCGGACCTCATCGACGATGGCCCCGGCAGCTTTACCGACTGCCAGCATACAGAGTGCGGCAAAGAAATATGGAATGATCCCGCCTATCATCAATCCGATCAAGATCTTCGGGTTGACGAGCGCTATAGACAGTTGACCGCCAAGCTCTTCGATCGCCCGAGTGTACTCGGCAAACAGAACCAGAGCAGCCAGGGCCGCGGAACCGATGGCGTACCCCTTTGTGACGGCCTTGGTAGTGTTGCCCACCGCATCCAACGGGTCGGTTCTGTTGCGGACTTCCTCGGGAAGGTCCGCCATCTCGGCGATTCCGCCCGCGTTATCCGTAATAGGCCCGTACGAGTCGATGGCAACCACCATTCCTGTCATAGAGAGCATCGAGACAACAGTGACAGCGATGCCGTAGAGGCCCGTGGACGCGCTCCCGGAGAAGCCGCCGCCGAGGGCGTAAGCTATCATGATGGATATTGCCAGGACAATGACCGGCAGCACTGTCGAAATCATGCTGATGGCGAGCCCTGCGATGATATTGGTCCCATGACCGGTGGTGCTGGCCTGCGCGACGTACTTCACCGGACCGTACATACCGGTAAAATACTCGGTGATAACCACTATCAGACCGGTCAAAACAAGCCCAAGGAAAGCCATCAAGAAGATGCTGAACGCGGGAATCGCGTAGGGCACCTCGCCGGACGGAACGTGGGACGGTGCGCCCAAGGGCATGATGAGGGCTACTATAAAGAAGAAAATCGCCGCGAGAACTCCGGAAACGGCCAGACCTCTATACAAGGCTCCCATTATGTAGAGGTCCTTCTCGGGGGTGGTCCTGCTCAGCTTGACGAAGAATGTGCCGATTATGGAAGCGATAATCGCGGCGCCGCCTATCAAGAGGGGCATGAAGAACGCCGGGGAAGACATTCCGTATATTGTCTTTCCCAGGAGCATCGCCGCCACGATCGTGACCGTATATGTCTCGTAGAGGTCCGCAGCCATACCTGCGCAATCGCCCACGTTATCTCCAACGTTGTCTGCGATGACACCGGCATTGCGGGGATCGTCTTCAGGTAGGTCGGCTTCCACTTTTCCTACAAGGTCGGCTCCCACGTCCGCCGCCTTCGTGTAGATACCACCACCCACACGGGCGAACACACTCATGAGTGAGCTTCCAAACCCGAGGGCAACCAGAGCGCTAAAGATGGCTTTGGGATCAGGATTGTAGCCGCTCGCGATGAGGAAGAATAAGGCAACCAGGAAAAGTGCCAGACCGGTCACCACTATGCCGGTGACTGACCCGCCTTTGAATGCCACATCCATGGCATCCGGAAGACTCTTACCGGCAGCCGCGGCCACTCGCACGTTGGCGTTCACTGAGACCTTCATCCCTATGAAGCCTGCCACAGCCGAGCCGACAAGACCGAGGATAAAGCCTAGGGCCGGCATTCCTCCAAGCGAGAAAAACAGTAGGATGACGAGGATAATCGCAATAATGGCCACCACCTTGTACTGGCGGGTGAGGTACGCCATCGCCCCCTCGGCCACATAACTCGAAATCTCCTGCATCCGCTGGGTGCCCGCGTCCTGTTTGAAGACCCAGATTGCGGTCATGAGGCTGTACGCAACTCCCAGGGCGCCGCAAATCAGGGCCGCAATAACCACATAGTACATCCATCTACCTCCTTCCGTGAAAAAAGAGCATCAAGTGGAAAACACAACTAAGACAGCGTAGGTTATCGATAATTCCGCGCTAAGTCAATGACAAAGACGATCACAATTGCCGCGAAGTGAATGCGTATTTTAACCGTCCAACAGTGCAGTTTGTCATAGTAGTGCCCATGTTTAGGCTCTGGACAAGAGTTAAGGCAAGCCCTGACAATGAGGCCGTTTGATTTTATTTTCCAACGGCCACGATGAGGATCGGGCTTATTCCTTTGGGCAGTTTGATTGCCTCCATGACCAAGTTATCGTGGAATGCTCCGACTGTACCCACTCGCAATCCGAGGGCGGTTGCCTGGAGATAAATATTTTGATTCGAATTGCCGGCTTCCATGAACACATATTGAGTCCCCCGAGGTCCATACTTCGACGTGGTACGTCCAAAGTCGGCTGCGATGACTATCAGCGTCGGCGCACGAGCGAGCCACATCTGTGATAGGGCCGCTTGAGCTACCGCAGCCCTGCTGTCTCCCGAAGAGACAGTTTCAAGAGAATTTCCGACCGGATCGTACTTGTAGACCCCGGCAGTCAAGCCGGTCACGGTGTCATTTCCGGTAATCAGGAAAATCTCCAAGGGATACAAAGCTCCCGCGGAAGGCGTGACCTTCGCAGTGGCCCCGGTCGTCGCGTCGCCGGATGTGTTGCCGTTGGCCGACCAAAGTAGCTGAGAGACTTGGCCCAGAGTCAACGGGGCGGAGCCGAAGTTTCGCGCCGTCTTCTTGGCGACAATTGCCGCTTCGACCGGCATACTTCCCGTGAAGCTGGGTTTGGGGAGCTTTGTCTCCCCCCAGGCTGAACCGGACAGGACAGGCGCCACAATCAACAAAAGCACGTAAGCCGGATGCAAATAACGCTGCTGAACTGTCATGGGGGACTCCTTTGGGTATAGGGCGGTGTGCGAGTCGTATATATCATCCGGCAAGGAAATTCAACTTAGCACAGGAAATGCATAAAACTCTTTACAACTCTTACTTTTTTGTTATAACAAAAGGCCCGGGACGGCAAATGGTAACTTTTGAGCATGTGCGCGAATCGACGCAAGCAGGAATCGTGGATCCAGGAGCACGAACTCACTCCTGGTTCGATGTGCCTGTTATTTTCAGGTGTCCCGTCCTAGGCCTTTAAGTCCCTTTGCTGAGGTTCGCCGGCTTTAGGCCGGCTGGGTTTTTTGCACGAAAGGAGTTCTGAAGTGGAAGGCATTAACATCTATGTTGGAAACGTCCCGTTCCAGACCAACGAAGATCAACTTAAGGAGCTGTTTGAACAGTATGGCCGGGTAGAACAGGCCAAGATTATCGTGGACAGGGCCACAGGACGTTCCAAGGGTTTCGGCTTTGTGGAAATGAGCGAGCGCGAAGAGGGACTGAAGGCGATTGAAGAGCTTGATTCCCAAGATTTTATGGGACGAACTTTGCGTGTAAATGAAGCGAGGCCTCGCAAGGGTCGATTCTAGATTCGTTCTTCCGGAAATCCAACCATTCGCTGGTGAGACCAGGCTCACGGCCACTGAGAAGGGCTGTCCAACCTGGTCCGGCCGCCCGAAAAGGGCTCCTGAAAAGGCAATCATTGTGCCGGTCCATTCCCTGCGCATGATCTCGCGACCAGCGGGCTTTCAGCGGGCGTCCGGGCGGTCCTCATCCGAGTGAAGCAATCGGCGTGGGAACGGAATGCGTCTTCGCGACAAATTACGTTCCCTAATTTATTTGAGCGGGTTCTGTTTTAAGGAGGAAAAAATGCAGAGAACTTTGTCCATAATAAAACCTGACGGCGTCTCCAAGGGACTAATAGGAGAAGTGATCAAGATTTTCGAAAGTTCCGGTTTCAGGTTAGCGGCTGTGAAGATGAAGAACCTGAGCCGCAGAGAAGCAGAAGGGTTTTATTATGTTCATAAAGAGCGGCCGTTCTTTGGTGAACTGGTAGAATTCATGATCTCCGGTCCGGTAGTACTAATGGTACTCGAAGGCGAGAATGTAATAAAGCGCAACCGAGAAATCATGGGCGCCACCGACCCCGCCGAGGCCGCGGAAGGGACAATACGTGCTCGATGGGCGGACAACAAGCAGAACAACATAGTCCACGGCTCCGACTCGGAAGAGAGCGCGAAGTTCGAAATCGGCCACTTTTTCAGTGGAATAGAAATTTGCTGAATAATAGCGCTCGTGAGGGCCGGCTGGATCCAGGCGTTCCGGATCTGGTGGAGATGACTCTGCCGGAGCTGGAGCGCTTCATGGCCGAATTTGGTAAGGAACGCTATCGAGCCGTCCAAGTTATGAGATGGATCCATCAGGGATTGGTGGATTCATTTGATTCCATGACGAACCTATCAAAAGCCCTACGAGCAGAGCTGTCGTCTAGGGCACAGATTTCGTACCCGGTCGTAGAGGCAGTGCAGTCTTCAGAAGATGGCACAAGCAAATTTTTGCTTAGGCTGCATGACGGATCCAAGGTCGAAACTGTCCTCATTCCCGAAGTTGATCACGACACCTTGTGCGTTTCCACTCAAGTGGGATGCGCCATGGGTTGCCGTATATGCCGCACGGCAAAAATGGGTCTGGTCCGCAACTTGACTGCGGGAGAGATTGTCTCCCAGCTTTTGACCGTCAGGAGGCAAGTTCCGGAAAGCCGTGTCAGCAACCTGGTTTTTATGGGAATGGGTGAACCACTGGCCAATTTCGATGAGACGGTGCGGGCTATCTCGATTCTGACTCACCCCAATGGTCCACAGATATCTTGGAGGCGCTTGACCGTTTCTACTTCCGGGCTTGTTCCAAAAATAATCGAATTAGGCCGGTCCACCAGAGTTAAGCTGGCCGTAAGCTTAAACGCCGTCACGGATGAGCAACGAAGTATCATCATGCCGATAAACAGGACCTATCCGATTTCGGAACTGCTTGCCGCCTTGAAGAACTATCCGTTGTCCCGAGGAGACAGGATCACGATTGAATACGTCTTAATTAAAGGGCTGAATGATTCCGACACGGACGCGAGGCAGCTTGTGAGGCTTCTCAATCCCATCCGTGCAAAGGTGAACCTCATCCCGCTGAACGAAGATGACTCCGGGGAGTTCCGAAGCTCAAATGCGGAACGGGTCTTGAGGTTCCAGGAGATACTCATGTCCCGGTCGCTCTTGGCCATCGTGAGGCGGTCTCGTGGTGCAGACATCAGTGCAGCCTGCGGCCAATTGGCCTCTCCGATAAAGGTAAGCAGTTGATGGACAGACTTGAGGCCCTCATACGGGCCATGTCCGACCCACGTATATATCCTCACAAACCCGATTCGGTTCAGATCGTTCAAACACACATCTCGGTTGTCTTTGTTGCAGGGAAACTTGTCTACAAGGTGAAGAAACCGCTCAACTTGGGCTTCTTGGACTTCACGACGCTGGACAAGCGCCGGTTCTTTTGTGAACAGGAGGTCCGGTTGAATTCTCGTTTCTCCGAAGGGATTTACTTGGGGGTGGTCGGCATCTACGAGGAACGTTCCGGACTGAACTTGGCCGGAGAAGGTGAGGAAATCGAAGCTGCGGTCCTGATGACCCACATCCCCGAGGACCGGATCATGGTCAGCATGTTGAAGAAGGATTTGGTCACGCCTGATATGCTCGACCGGTTGGCCGACAGAATTGCCTATTTCCACTCCCACGCGGAGAGCGGCCCCCACATCTCAGGTTTTGGCTCCACTGAAGTTATATATCAGAACCTGAAAGAAAATTTCGACCAGGTAAGCCCGTTTGTTGGCCGTACGATCGGCGAGGACACATATGCGCAAACCTCGCGCCTGGCTTTCGATTTTTTCGATGGTCACAAGGAACTCTTCTTGCAGCGTATGAGGAACGGATTCATTCGTGACTGTCACGGCGATTTGCATCTGGACCACGTTGTCATGCTCGACGGCATAATGCTTTACGATTGCATCGAATTTAATGATCGTTTCCGCTACGGCGATACGGCCGCGGATCTGGGATTTCTCCTCATGGATTTGGACTTTCAAGGTTATCCGGCCTTTGCTGACCATTTGTCGAAGCGTTACGCTCAATCTTCCGGTGATGAAGACATACTGAAACTGCTCGGCTTTTACAAATCGTACCGTGCATTTGTAAGAGGCAAGGTCCTGGGATTTGAATTGGATGAGCCGGAGATTTCCCAGACGGACTGGGAGGCCGCCATTCGCACCGCTGGAGATTATTTCCGACTTTCGCTTTCTTACCTCAAACCGCCGCCTCCGCCGGCGCTCATAATTATGTGCGGTCTTATGGCCACCGGCAAAAGCTTCATGGCTGCGAAACTCGGAAAACGACTGGGGATCGAACCTGTGAGGTCCGACTTGGTCCGGAAAGATATTCACGGCGTGGAAAGGTTTAAACATCGACTTGACATGTACGGTGGGGGGATCTATACAGCCAATGCGACCGAGCTGACTTACGGAGCGCTCCTGGACGAGGCCCGACAGGCATTGACTCGGGGACGGTCCGTTATTCTCGATGCATCATTCATAAGCTACGAACACCGCAAGCGGGCCCGCGAGTTGGCTCATGAAGCAAAAGCCCGATTCAGAGTTATTGAATGCAGCGCGCCGGAAAAAATTATCAGGAAAAGACTTGAAGACAGGCTATCCGAGCAGCGCGAGCCTTCAGACGCAAGGTGGGAAATTTTCCACGCACAACAGGCGGCCTTCGAACCTATTCGGCCCGACGAAGGGAGAGACCACCGACTATGGGAGTCCACGAGCGACCTGGATACTTTTCTTGTCTCAGTCGTCAGGGAATTGATATCTTCGTGAACTCATTGAAAGCGCCCATTGGAGCAATCAAGCGCTGTCGTATAAACTCGTTCCGGATAAAAAACTCCGGCAACTTACTGGCGATTTGCGCTTTGTTTCAGGTCGTAACATTGATTTTGGGGTGTGTGCCGCCAGGACTCAACTCTCTTTCCGATAGTCGAAAAATGGCCGATGCCCATTATCAGATAGGCATCGCTTACCTGCATGACGGCAAAACCCCACAGGCGATCAGGGAGCTTTTGGAGGCGCAAGCGATTTCATCCAAAAATCCCGACATAGAACACGCCCTTGGTCTTGCTTACCAGCAAAAGGGCCTTAACGACCAAGCCATAGAACAGTACAATAAGGCATTGTACCTGGACCCCAAGTTGACTGAGGCCCGTAATAATCTAGGGACCGTGTACCTGACAAAAGGCATGTACGATGAAGCCATAACTCAATTCCAGTACTGCTTCAAAGATCAGTCATATGCCACACCCGAAAAGGCGGCCTACAATTTAGGGTTGGCATATTACAAAAAGAAAGATATTGATAAAGCAGTCGAGTACTATCAGAAGGCAGCGCAGATTCAGCCCGAAAATGTTAACGCTCTATATAACCTGGGCTACATTTTCGAGGAGAGCAAAAACTTCTCAAAATCGATTGAATCTTACAGAAAGGTTGTGTCGGTGGAGCCCACGTTCAAGGAGGCACACTACCGACTCGGTCTGTTATATGAGCGCACGGGAGAATTACAGAAGGCTTTGGAATCTCTGCAAAAGGCAATCGAGGTAGATCCGAACTTTTTGCCGGCTAATCTCCAACTCGGAAAGATATTGATCCGGATGGGAAATGTGGATAAAGGAGTAAGTGTCCTGCAGCAGGTTTTCAAGGCCGATCCGGAAGGTGAACTTGGCAAGGAAGCGATGGCGGAAATCGGTCGAGCTCCTATCAGAGGCCTCCCTAAACCCAAACTCACAGTACGCTGAAGTGCATTACAGGAGATGGTTATGCCCAAGATTCATAGAGCTTTGATAAGTGTGACGGACAAGTCGGGAATTGAAGAGCTGGGGAGGGCCCTTTCCAGCTTCGGGGTGGAGATACTCTCCACCGGCGGCACAGCGCGAGCCCTGGCCCAGGCAGGCATCAACATTAGAGAAGTCTCTGATTTTACCGGGTTCCCCGAAATGTTGGATGGAAGGGTGAAAACGCTTCATCCAAAAATACATGGCGGGATACTTGGCATCCGCTCTCGACCGGAGCACCTGGAAGCCATGAACAAGCACAATATACTTCCCATTGATCTGGTGGCCGTGAATCTGTACGCGTTTGAAAAAACCGTTGCTCGACCTGATTGCACGCTGGCCGAGGCCATAGAAAATATTGATATCGGCGGTCCCACACTTTTGCGGGCGGCTGCGAAGAATTATCCGTTTGTCACGGTCTTAACCGATCCGGCCGATTACGCTTTGGTTATCGAGGAAATGAACCGATCCGACGGCTCGGTATCGGAAGCGACTAATTTCCGGCTGGCAAAGAAGGTATTCAGCCTGACTCACCAGTACGACGGCGCCATTGCGACATATCTCGATGCCCCGTCAGGACGCTACCATTGATTGGTGGAAATCCGGAATTATGAAGAAGACACAAGTGGGAATTCTCATGGGGAGTGACTCGGACCTCCCAACTATGGAGAAGGCCGCGGAAATTTTGAAGCACTTCGGGGTCGCGTATTTTATGACGGTCGTGTCCGCGCACCGGACTCCGGACAGAGTAGCAGATATAGCGCGACGGGCTGAAGAAGAAGAATGGAAAGTTTTGATTGCCGGTGCCGGTTTGGCGGCGCATCTGGCCGGAGTGGTGGCGTCACACACGGTGATCCCTGTGATCGGCGTGCCCATGGACTCATCGCCATTGGGGGGACTGGACGCTCTACTCTCTACGGTGCAAATGCCTGGCGGTGTGCCGGTGGCCACCATGGGACTCGGCGCCACTGGAGCGAAGAATGCAGGACTTCTGGCCGTACAGATCCTCGCGGCCTTTGACCCCGCGTTACGGAAAAAGCTCAGAAAGTATCGCGAAAAACAAAAGAAAGATTTGACAGAAAAAGCCGCTCGCGTCGAAGCTCGGTAAATGTGGCTGCTGATATCCACAATTGCTAGGTCAATGGTAGGGAGCGCATGGCATGCTCCCCAAATGAGGGCGGACGCCGTCCGCCCCTACAAAACGGCGATTGCCAGTGGGACCGGCATCTTGCCGGTCATTTTCCAGTAGACAGGCGGGACGCCTGTCCCACCATTTCACTCGTCGTAATGACATCCGACATCTCGGTGCTATGAGAATAGAAGCGAACTGGTGTCACACCATCAGTTCCAGGGCCCTGCAAAACCGATCAATCTCCTCCTCAGTGTTGTAATAATGGACTGAAGCTCGGATCAAACCATCGTCCAGACCTCTACTCCTCATGTCCAGCAACGTATAGTTCTTTGGGGACACAGCGACGTTGATCTTCTCATCAGCGAGCCGGCGTCGCACTTCGTGGGGCGTTTTCTCTGCCACCGTGAAGGTTACGATTCCGCATTTCTGTCGGCCTAGGTCTCTGACCACTACTCCCGGTAAATCCGCGAGGCGGCGCCGGAGTTCGTCGGCAAGGCGGCAAATCCTTGGCCAAGTGACTTTGATGTCCCAGTTAAGCGCATATTCGATGGCGGTGCCCAGTCCCATCTTCCCGGCGTAATTGACTTCCCAGGTTTCAAATCGACGAGCGTCATTTCTTATCTCGTATTTGTCTTTATCAACCCACTGGGCCGAGTGGAGATCCAGCATTGCCGGCTCAAGGCCCGCCAGAATGTCTTGGCTGACGTAAAGAAATCCTGTTCCTCGCGGAGCTCGGAGAAATTTCCGACCCGTCGCCGAGAGCATGTGGCAGCCGATACGTTGCACGTCTATTGGCATTTGACCCACCGACTGGCATGCATCAAGCAGATACAACACGCCGGCCTCTCCGGCAATCTTTCCCACTTCCTCAGCCGGGTTGACAAGGCCGCCATTGGTTGGCACGTGGGTCAACGCAATGAGTTTGACCCTATCATTTATACTGTTTCTCAATGCCTCAATTGATATGGAGCCATATTCATCATTGGGAATTACTTTGAT
>DATJPW010000325.1:0-29538 GCA_035506215.1 Desulfomonilaceae bacterium | reverse complement strand
TCGCCGAGTACCGCCGAGATCCGACAGGAGCACGGCCGGCCTGCGACGTGCTGGATCGGCTTGGGAAGAAGGAACCGTGACCGAGTATCGGCTGGTTTCTGAGCCGCGTTCTATAGATTAGACCTCACCGGCCGACAGATGCGATTCCCGGAATGTTTATTACGTGTAAGCCCGCATCCTTCTGGATAATCAAGTCGAGACTATCATTCCGTATTCCCAACGACAACGTTCCTTGAGCTTTCCCGCCTTCCATGCCGGTGATCTCTCTCAGGATCTCGAGGCTTCTGGCAATGAGATGAGGCGGGGCCTTGGGAAGCGTGTAGGTGGAGTCCGCGTAAACCGTTACACCCTGGTCCTTATCCATAGAAAATCGTGTCGCTCTTTCTTCAATCACATCAAGGAAGACCAGCGCCATGTACTTGAGGGGCGCCTCGTCCGCATCCGTCCCTGGCTCATCTTTCCATCCGCCTTTTTCCCAGACGGAAAGGGCATCTCTCGGATTAATTTCCAACTGGCAGTCGATCTGTTGTTGCAACCGCAGGTGGGGGCTATCGATATCTGCCATGGCAAACCTCCTTCTAGGAGAGCGTCAAAGCTCACGTTAATGACATGTGGCGCAGGATGTGGCCGAGCAACTGCTGCAGCCCGATTTCCCTGTCCCGGATGTTTGGAAATCACCGGCAGCGCTCTTAAAGCTGCAAGCCGACATCAACCGTTCCACATGACTGCCACATTTTGGGCACACCACTTCGTCTTTGCTGAAAACGAGTTTTTCGAATTCATCTTCACATTTACAGCACCGATACTCATAAATAGGCATATCAGACTAAATCCTCCTCAATAGCCTTTCTATAATTTCAAGATGCTCTCTTCTTCGAGAAGATGCAAGTCTTGTCAGTGGGAATCAGGTTTCAATAATTTGGGGTCCAGATCGTGATAGATGAGGGTATGTCCGTCGGCAAACGTGAGGGTGCTGCCTTTCTTCGTTTCGACAAATCGAGCGGGCTTGAACGCGTTCTTTGCCGCGGCCGCAGTATCTTTCCGAATGTTGTCCTCATCGATTCGCTTCCATGCCGCTTTTCCATCGGGATAGTCCAGTCGGATCACTCCATTGGGCTGGACTTCAGTAACCGTGGCCCAACCGGTGGTGGCCAATTTTCCGCCGCATCCTCCGATGAGCCCGATGCATGCGGTAGCCACTAACGCGAGAATAAGAGAAGCTGATTTATAGGTCATTTCCATCCTGATAGGTTCAACGTATTGATATTTCTAGCATACCAGACATGAAAAAGTCAATGACTTTGCGCCGGACACACCATGGATCCGTTTGATGAGCCTGAGCCGGAAAGATGACTTTCGTGAAAAGTTCGCTTGACTTTCGTGTTACTTTCGCCATAATTACATTGACGCCCACTTGGTCGGGACCATGAATTCACCGTGAAGCGTAGGATCGTATGACAATGACAAGAATCAAGCCTTACTTAACGAAAAAGCAGAAGCAGGTGCTGGACTACATAAGGACCTTTATCCGGACATACGACTACGCTCCCAGTTATGAAGAGATAGCCACAGGCCTCGGCTTATCTTCGCCTTCAACCATATACGTGCACGTGGTGAACCTTATTCGCAAAGGCTACCTAACCAAGAGATGGAATGCCAATCGCTCACTGGAACTCGATGAAAGCAGCCAGCCATTTCCCGCAACCGTGGAAGTGCCTATGGCAGGACAAATTGCCGCGGGTTTGCCCATTGAAGCGGTGGAGACCAGGGAGTCGCTCGGTCTGCCGCTGGACATGATAGGCAAGAACGAAACCTATGTTCTTCGGGTCAAAGGCGACTCCATGATCGACGATCACATCATGGATGGTGATTACATAATAGTCGAAAAGCGCGATTGGGCGCAGGACGGGGAAACGGTGGTTGCCCTGATTAAGAACGGTGAGGCGACCCTAAAACGGTTACGCCACCGCGGAAATAAAATCATTTTGGAACCGTCCAATCCATCGTTCAATGTAATGGTTTTCGACGCGAATGAAGTCACTGTTCAGGGAGTGGTGGTGGGTATCCTCAGAAAGTACAAGAGATGAAGCCCGGTCGTCGGTACATTCTCCATGTCGATGCGGATGCGTTTTTTGCCTCGGTAGAACAGGCGATACATCCGGAACTGAAAGCCCTGCCGGTGATTGTAGGAGGCAGTGACCGGGGAGTCGTATCGGCCGCGTCGTATGAGGCCCGACGTTTTGGCGTCCATTCGGCCATGCCCATTGTGCAAGCTCGTAAACTATGTCCTCATGCGGTTTTTCGAGACCCGGACTTTAGGGTGTACGCGGAATTCTCTCACCGGATGTTCGATATAATGAGGAAGTACTCCCCCATTGTCGAGGTTACGAGCGTGGACGAGGGTTACATGGACCTCACCGGCACATTAAGGCTCCACAAAGCTCCGCCGTGGGAGGTCGCTCATCGCATTTTGTCCGAGATAAGATCCACGCTGGGCATAAATGCTTCCGGAGGTCTCGCCGGCACAAGAAGCGGCGCCAAAATGGCAACAGGCCTAGCCAAACCCAACGGGTTACTTTATCTTGAACCAGAGCTGGCAGGTCAGGTGTTGAGTGCTCTACCGGTCGATTGGATCCCGGGGGTAGGGAAGAAGGCTCTAGAAGTTCTGCAATGGCACCGGATTCTAACAATAGCGGATCTGACGTGTACATCTCGAGAGTTGCTACGACGTCTCTTCGGCCGCTGGAGCGAAAGGCTTTTAGAGATAGCTTCCGGAAATGATTTGAAGATTGTGAGACCGGATACGTCCGATGATAGAAAATCATATTCCAAAGAGAGGACGCTTGAGGCGGACACGCGTGACCTGGTCCACGTGTGGTCCGTGACAGCGGTACTAGCGGAAAAACTTGCCGCCCGACTCCGTGAGGATGGAAAGGGTGCTCGCACAGTCGGCTTCAAGATCAGATACGCGGACTTCACTGAAACCATTCGGTCTATATCACTACGCGCACCCACCGACGGGAACAGGGAAGTCCTGGAAACTCTGTATATACTTTTCAATCAGACGGTTTCACGACAAAAGAAAGTGAGACAAGTCGGCGTAAGACTCTCCGGGCTGGGAGCCCCGGCGTTGCAGACGAATCTATTCGACCCGTCAAGACCTCTGTATCGAGAACGGGACAGAGTAGTGGACAGGATTCGGAAACGATTCGGTTTCCAAGCGGTCGAGGTTGCCTCGGCTACAGCAGGGAGGCCGGATGCCACACGGTCTGGGAACAATCCTGGAATCCGCCGGATGGCCTCGTGATACTCAGATGTTGAACTTCTCAACTCGTCGATTCAGTTGTTTCCGGCTCGGCAGGTGGAGCTTCTTCAACAACTTCTTCTGCCTTCGTCGGCAAGGCCACGCTCGCCAAGGCCACTGTGGTATCTTGTGCAGCCGTGACGCCTTTGGGGAGAGTCATATCTCCCACATGGATTGAGTCGCCTATATCCAGTGCCGATACATCTACCTTGATGACACCCGGAATGTCATCAGGAAGACACACTATACGCAGTTCTCTTGTCGCCGGTTGAAACAGGCCCCCTTTGTCGATCCCGACCGGCTTCCCCTCGAATTCAATTGCCACAGTGACTTCGATAGGCTCATCCATCAACACTTCAAGAAAATCGAGATGGACAAGACTTCCGTCCACCGGACGCATCTGTCGTTCCTTCAGCACCGCTACCTGCGTTGCCACGACTTTTCCATTTTCAGTTACCTTCAGGTCCAGGAGGGGATTTCTGCCGCCCTCTTCCATTGCCTTCCTGAATTCACGCGCGTCAACGGACAGTTTGCGCGGCTCAGACTTCTTGCCGTAAAGGATGGCGGGGATTCTTCCTACAACCCTGAGTCGCCGGGCCGGTCCCTTGCCGGTCTCGGAACGTTGCTCAACGGATAAGCTAATTTTATTCATAGTTGCCTCCGCCGGAAGCTTCACCATTGCCGGTGCTTACCCGGACGAAAAGCTCCCGCTTACTGATTATCACGCAAAAAGTTCGGATACCGAAACTTCCCGATGTATTCTGATGATGGCTTCTCCCAGCAGTGGAGCCACCGATTCAATCTGCAATTTAGAGCACAGCTCTGCCTTTTCCCGAGTAGGTATGGTATCGGTCACGTACAGTTTGTTGATGCAGGAGTTGTTGAGTCGTTCCACCGCCTGGCCTGAGAGCACACCGTGGGAACAGCAGGCAAAGACGCTACGAGCGCCAGCTGCCTCAAGTGCCTGCGCTCCCTTGACCAACGTACCCGCGGTATCCACCATGTCATCCAGCAAAATGGCATCCCGGCCGGTCACGTCTCCGATCACGTTCATCACTTCAGACTCGTTGGGTTTGGAGCGGCGCTTGTCAATTATGGCAAGATTAGTCCCAAGCTTTTTTGCGAAGGCGCGGGCGCGTTCCACGCCTCCCGCGTCGGGTGACACGATGGTGCACTCACCGGGATTGTGGGCGGCCCTTATGGCTTCGGCCAGAATGAAACTCGCGTAAAGATGATCCACCGGGATATCGAAAAAACCCTGAATCTGACCGGCATGCAAATCAATGGTAAGGACCCGGTCCGCGCCGGCCGTGGTAATTAGGTCGGCTATGAGTTTGGCGGTGATGGGCGCACGGCTGGCCACTTTACGGTCCTGGCGGGCGTACCCGTAGTAAGGCATGACAGCCGTGACTCGGCTCGCTGAAGCCCGTTTTAATGCGTCGATCATGACCAGCAGCTCCATGATATTGTCATTGACGGGCTGGCAGGTCGACTGAACGACGAAGACGTCCATCCCCCGGACGTTTTCCCGGAATTCCACCTGAATCTCACCATCGCTGAAGGAGCCGACCATGGCCTCTCCCAGCGGAAGTCCCATGTAACGTGTAATGGCTTCTGCTAGATCTGGGTTGGAGTTTCCGGTGAAGATCTTGAGTCCTACCCTCATTGAAATTTCCTTTGCGGTAGAATGAAGTCCTTCGTAAAAACAATTAGTCTAGCCGTGTTCGGATCTTGTGTCAACGCAAATCACTTCCCCCGGACCTCGTTGATCGTGCTTGCAACGGATGCTATAATTTCCACATATTGAACATGTAGGAGGCTGCTTCCATGAGGACTCTTGAGGTCTTTCTCATGCTTTTTGTTGTTGTACTAGTCATTTCATCCGAGAGTTTCGGAAATGGGGTACCCAAGAAGAGCTCCGTCGATACCGAAAAAGAGATACTTCATGATGCTTACCCGGCCAAGCAGGCCCCGATGAAGCCGGGTGAGGCCAAGCCCAAGGGGATGGAAGCAAATTGCAGGGTGGTTTACAGGGCACAAAAGCCATTCGCTGCAACGCTCGAAGATGGCGTGGCCTATATGCTGGATATACCGCTAGCCCTGTTAACACCGTTTGTCGCGGCCGTCTCCCGTGTGACAGAAGAGCTGGGTTCCGATTGCGGCACGACCTACTCCCGCCGCTGAAAATGACCGATTCAATTCCCATGCACCCTGTTGACGCCCTGACTGCTCAGGAAAAGTGTGATATCTATTTCAGCCGCGTTGTAGATCTAGCAGTAGCCTTCGGCCTCTTGATTGCCGATCCGGATACGGAAATCGGCCATTTCGCGTTTTCCAGGCATTACACGCTTGGGAAAGACCTGGACGGTCGTCTGCAACGCGCTCTTCATGAGTTCGAGGAGAAGTATCCCGAGCGTGTCTTGGAGCGCAGGGAGATACAAAACAAAGAATTCCTCGGTGCAGCTGACGAGTTTTTCGCTTCAAGCGACCAGGAAAAAATGCGTGATTTGATACTAATAGGCGCATCTCGCCGAGTTTGGCCAACCGGTACATCTTTTGTTCTAACTTATCCGTGGGACCCGGTCGGCAACGGACAACGCGTTGTATTCAGGCCGGACCTCACAGACTTCACGAAACGCAGGATCTTGGCAATACTGAGGAAGGCCGGGAAATTGCGAGATCCCAACCCTTTTATGTGAAAAAGATAAGTTGGGAAGAAAAGGTCCGCATGGGCAGAATTATCGGAGGCCTTCGGTTACTTGAGCACAAAGCACTTCTCGTCTTCCACTTCACCCTTGAGGTGAAATTCAACTTGATTTGCCGGAACTTCCTTTTGCCGGTACGAGAATTCCCATTCTCTATTTTTCGGGTTCCAGGAGTACTGTTGCAAACCGATCTTTTTACCTTCCTCAACATAGAGAATAAGATACCATCCCCCGTACAATTTAGAGAAACAGGTTTTTACATGCTTAATTTTCGGGACATTCTTGACTGGTAGCTTGTTTGCAAAATCCAAAGCAGAAGCATTTATGTCATCTTTCCAGCTCAAATCCGGCTCCCCTTCAAAGGGTCCTTCTTTGACAGCAGGAGAGGGAGGGGTGTACTGAGGTGAAGAAGGAGGAACTTGACCCCCCGGTCCTTTGTTCGTTGGCTTTACTGTACTCGCGGCCTCAGGAGAAGACTGAGTCTCCCCGGAGCCCGTACTAGCGACGTCACCAGAGGGTTTTGACATCTGTAAACCTGGCACGCAGCCTAATATGAATGGCACCATAAAAATCAAGGTCACGGCCAATACTTTTGGGGTGACTTTCATAAAACCATTTCCGTTAGTGGGCAGTCTAACCGGTGTGCACACCACCATATCATCAATCCATCGATATTACAAGACCATACGGCTACTGCTTGTCTGAGAGCGAAAGAAATTGCAATTAGACATACCATACCGGTTATGATGAATGCGATTGAAATAGGTGGGAAACATGGGTATAGGCTGGTGGCGCAGCCGCTGCGTAGCGATGCAGAGCCGGTCCACTGTTGACGATTGAGACACATGTTTGCCAAGTATCGTGAGCGCGGCAGCACCGAAAGGCCCGTGCCGGAAAAAATGTTAGATTGTCATATTGAGCCTACGCACAAGTAATAAAATGACCAAAGGTTCATCGAAAATCGTAGTGGCATTGGTAGGGCGACCGAATGTCGGAAAATCCACCATGTTCAACATGCTTTGCGGGACACGCAAGGCCCTGGTGGAAGATACTCCCGGCCTGACGCGCGACCGTAATTATGCAGATGTTACGGTTAGAGGCAAATCTTTCGTTGTAGTGGACACCGGTGGTTTTGAGCCGCAGACTGATGATGCCATGCTTGCGCAAATCCGTACGCAAACCATGGTTGCGGTCGAGCAGGCGGACGTGATCGTTTTCCTGGGTGACGGAAAAGCAGGCATAGTTCCGTCTGATCATGAAATCGTAGGAATCCTTCGGCAAACGGACAAGCGAGTTCTATACACGGTCAACAAAATAGATTCGGAAAAACAAGAGGACTTCGCAGTCGATTTCTTCAGGCTTGGAGTGGAGCCGATTTTTCCGGTGAGCGCCCTGAGCGGTTACGGCATGAGTGAACTGATCGATGCTCTGATTGAAGAGATTCCAGACAATTCCATACATCGTGAACGCGACTCGATGACCGCGGGCTCGCTCATCAAAGTTGCAGTGGTCGGGCGGCCGAATGTAGGGAAATCTACCCTGATCAACTTGCTTCTGGGCGAAGACAGATTGGTTGCCAGTGAGAAGCCCGGCACTACGAGGGATGCCATAGACACCCTGGTACGCCATCACGGCAAAAGTTATCTGTTCATTGATACTGCGGGAATACGCAGACGTTCCCGTATAGTGGACCGCGTTGAAAAATACAGCGTCATCAAAGCCTTTCAGAGTATTGATCGGGCAGACATTGTGCTGGTCATGCTGGACGCCAGAGAAGGCGTGACCGATCAGGACGCTCGAATAACAGGGTACGCATTCGAAAAGGGGAGGGGCGTAATACTCGTGCTGAACAAGTGGGACCTGATTCAAAAGGACAGTAATACAATAAATGCGTACATGGAAGAAGTTCGACAAGCCTTGAAATATCTTGCCTATGCGCCGATTTTAACGATCTCCTCGCTGAAAGGCACTCGTGCTGTGAAGCTCTTCGGTTTGATAGACGATTTAAGTTTCAAATATCGCAAGAGGGTCCCGACCGCGGAACTGAATAGATTCTTGGAGGAAACCGTCGCTCATAATCCTCCGGGTATGCATCGCAAGACGAAACGGATCAAAATATACTATCTCACACAGGTCCGTGTTGCGCCGCCGACCTTTCTGTTGTTTTGTAACTATCCTGATTCCATACATTTTTCATATAAGAGGTTCCTCGAAAATCGATTAAGGGACTTTTTTGATTTCAACGGCGTCACGCTGAGACTGTTATTCAAGAAACGACAGGGAAAGGAATCGGATCACGTATAATGAGGACGAACCAAATGAGCCGTTGGCGCATTTTTGGCTTATATTTTAGGTTCTAATGCAGGATAATACGGATAGCAGCGGAGAGTTTTATCTGTCGCAGTACGGCCAAAGAACCCGGTGTAATCACCCGTGAAAATTGGCCCCGACTGGAACCGAGCGCAGGATATTCGACTCAAAATATTTGAGCGGGTGGCGCATATCCGATATTGGCGCGGTCTCCGAATATTGAAGCAGTAGAGCAAAGTCAGCAATGAATCAACCGGCAACCTCAATAGTTCGCTTCGGTGAAATAGAAGACTTGGTCAAGTCGTATTATCCTGACGCAGACCTTGACCTTATCCGAGCGGCCTACGTCTATTCGGCGCAAGTGCATCTCGGTCAGACCAGGATGGGAGGGGAACCCTATCTGGTCCATCCTGTGGCTGTAGCAAAGATCCTCGCGCAGATGAAGCTGGATGAGGCCGCAGTAGCAACAGGCCTTCTGCACGATGCGGTCGAGGATACGCTGACCACGAAGGAAGATCTCGAAAAGTTTTTTGGCAAAGAAATTGCCACCCTGGTCGATGGTGTCACCAAGATCAGCAAGATGGAATTTCAGTCCAGGGAAGAGAGGCAGGCCGACAATTTCCGCAAAATGATCTTGGCCATGAGCCGTGACATTAGGGTGCTGCTCGTCAAGCTTGCTGACCGGCTTCATAACATGAGGACGCTGGATCCCATGCCGCTGGAAGCCAGAAAGAGGATTTCCCGGGAAACGCTAGAGATTTACGGGCCGTTGGCTGGACGGCTCGGTATATATTGGATGCAGACCGAACTGGAAGACTTGGCTTTCTGCTACTTGGATCCGGAAAGATATGAGTACATTAAAACTCGTCTGGAAGAAGCAATAAAGGCGGAGGAGGAATACGCTAACAACGTACTGCGAATTATGCGGGAGAAGCTTCAGCAGTACCATATCACTGCAATCACGAAGGGTCGCAATAAAGAGATTTACAGTATTCACCAGAAGATGGTCAGCCAAAATCTCGACTTCGAGCAGATACATGATTTGACCGCATTTCGCATCATATTGGGCACCGAAAGTGAGTGTTATGCTGTGCTTGGTCTGATTCATTCGCTCTGGAGACCGGTTCCCGGCAGATTCAAAGACTACATCGCCATGCCGAAAGGAAATGGTTATCAATCTCTGCACACAACCGTTATCGGACCCGAGGGAGCGAGAATCGAAATACAGATAAGGACTCATGAGATGGATCTCGTCGCGGAAGAGGGGATCGCCGCCCATTGGTCATACAAAGAAGGCAAGGTCGCTCAAGAAGAAGAATTAAAGGTCATGCATTGGCTCCGTCAGATGATGGAGTGGCAGCAAGATCTGGATGATCCGAGGGAGTTCCTGGAAAATGTCCGAGTGGATCTCTATCCTAATGAGGTCTATGTCTTCACTCCAAAGGGGGACGTGAAAGAATTCCCGAAGGGAGCGACTCCGCTGGATTTTGCGTACTCGATTCATACTGAAGTAGGGCATAGATGCGTGGGCGCTCGGGTCAATGGCAAGATGGTCTCATTGAAGTATGAATTGAAGACCGGCGACAGCGTGGAGATCGTAACCTCTTTCCATCAGCGACCGAGCAAGGACTGGCTCAAATACGTAAAAACACCGCGGGCCCGAACAAAAATCCGGCACTTCGTAATGAACGAAGAGCGGGAGCGCTCCATCCAGATCGGACGGGAAAGCACGGAACGAGAACTCAAGAAATTGCGCTACGATCTGACCCGAGTGGAAAAAGAGGGCGAAGTGCTTAAACTCGCGCAGGAGTTCGGCTTCAAAACTGAATCGGACTTTTACGCTGCCATAGGCTACGGGAGAGTTTCCCCCAAGGTTGTTGTCACCAGGGTCGTGCCTGCCCAGGAGCGCGAGCAGGCCAAGGCCATGGCGATGGAGGAGAAACAGGCGGAAAAGGAACGCATCACTTCTCGTAGCGGTGTCAAGATCGAAGGTCTTTCAGATATCATGGTGAATTTCGCCAAATGTTGTAATCCACTCCCTGGTGACGCAGTCCGGGGCTTTATAACCCGCGGTCGTGGTGTTACGGTTCACAAAGACGATTGCATAAATTTGCTGGAGACGGATCCTCACAGAATCGTTGAGGTAACCTGGGATGGAGAACAACCGGTCAGCCGCATTGTCGGACTTTCAGTACTGGCCAAAAACAGAACGGGCCTCTTGGCGCTAATAAGCGGGGTCTTCGCGTCAAACGATTCCGACATTGTGCAGGCCAACATCAAAACTATTGAGGATGACCGGGCTCAAGGAATTTTCATGATCTCAGTACACAATCTTTCCCATCTGACACGTCTCATGAGCGCACTAAAGAACATTAAGGGCGTAGAAAAAGTCGAGCGCCTCGGCACTGCACATGGCAAGCCGAATTGATCCCCCTCATCAGAGACATGCGACTACCGACTCAAGTATTCTCACGGTTCGTTAAGAAGGAGAGCGAAAGGTATTTGTCCCTCTTTTTCTAAAGGGGGGAGGGAACGCGTAACACAGGCTCTCTTTAAGGCGCCTTTGAGATCATATTGGAGCGGATGCAGCGTGTGCAAACCTTGGCCCTTCTCACACGACCGGACGCTTCTATGATTCTCACTCGCTGCAAGTTAGGATAAGAGATCTTTCTTGTGCGGTTGTGCGCGTGGCTAACGTTAAATCCCTTTAGAGGTCTTTTTCCGCATACTTCACATACACGAGACATGTAGCAGCTCCTCGGCCCAATCGGCCGTTGTATTCTTATTTGGAAGATTCCACGAATGCCATTCTCAACTGGAACACGTGGCGTCGTGTAACCTCTTGGTTCCTAATATGGTTCACGCCGTCAAAAAGTCTGTTAAATTCTTGTTGTACCTATTCTAGCCGATCCCATGTCCGATTTGAAGCGTCGGTCTGTATTTATTAAATGCGGCCTTCGCTACCTTGAGCGTAGCGTTGACCGCATGAAAAATCCGGCCTTCCTGGCGAAGCACATTCCTTGAATCTTTTACCATAGGAACCGTGATGTTGTCTACCCAGAGCTTCCCAAGCCTCTCGTTCAACATGCCGGCGTTACGTTTCATCGTGGAGTAGACTTTTGCTGACCGTATGCAACGTTCGACACTTCGGACATCGAACCATTGTTCCCATTCTTAATCCTACGGTTTCCCAGTATATCTGGTTACAACAATATTAACTTCCTAACGCCCCTAACCATGAGGTTGGGGTTTTCCCCCATTGACGCTAGTTCAGTCACCCTCAAAATGAGGGCAACTTATCGCGGAAGCCGAGCCGCTGCTCCGTGAACATTTTGACCCCACAACTAAGGAAATTCAGCCAACGCAGCGGAATTGAACTAAAACCAAGGTTGAATAAACACGTGACCCCATAACCTCGCCACGGTTCCAAGGGTATAACCAAAATCTCTGTGCCTTGGCGCGGTTCTGGTCGCCACAGATTCGACACCAGGGAACCAACTTCCAAGACCATTGTCGCAATGAGGGCAGAGACACTAGGTTGCCCCTTCTTTTTTGAAAGCCCTGGCCCCTGCAATGTGGACAATATCGGAGAAGAGGACCAAACATGACCGCAGAAATTGATTCGCTCGCAGTAATTATTATTGCCTTATTCATGCTCGTTACTCTTGGGGTGCTCTTGGGTCCCTCGTTCTTAAGTCGATATAACAATTGGAAGATTAGGAAGGGATTCAAAGGCTGAAGAGATGAGTTTCCTTCCGGAATCGTCGAAATTCATCTCGACTTGCAAAAATCTCCAGAGCCACGCCATTCCCTCAACGATACCGCATAGCTACAGTCGCAATTTTGGCATCAAATCGACATCGCTTCTAGGATCGATGATCTTTTGCCGCGAGGGGTTCTATATGGTCAGAGGATTTTCATCAAAATTATGCTCACTATGGCAACGAGTTCTTCACCACCAGTTTTCCTGGAGCGTTCCACCGTTGGTGTCTCTTTGACAATAGGCTGTTCTTCGCCTGACGAGCGGGTTTCCCTGGTTCCCTTCTGATCCTTTCCGTATTTCAACGGCTCTCGGGATGCTGTCAGTTACTGTCGTAAACCGCCAATCATTACTTGACAATAAAAGTTTTTTGCGGTATCGGATTAACATTCCATTACAAGGTATTTTTTCTGATTTCAATCGCCACTTCGGTGCGAGAAGCTTTTTTTGTGTTGGTGATTAGGAGGTATGGTTATGAGGAGAGTGGCAGGTTTATTTCTTGCTGTTGTTTTTGTGCTGCTCGTTCCCCCATTCGCGGCGGCGGATCTATTTGGGCTGGGAATGCCATGGGGCTCCTCCTGGGGTCAGGCATCAAGCGGCGGCGGAAGCTGTTGCGACCCCGGGCTTTATGGGGCTTGGGGGCCCGGGAAATGCTGCACGCAATTCTTTGTCGGGTGGGAGGTCCGACGAGACAGGGACCGCAGACCCTTTGCTTCGACTTTGGACCTTACCGGTAATATCAACGGGCTGGGCTTTCAGCAAATCAATACCGATTTTTCAGATCCTTCAGGCTTGTGGCTGGGGGTGTCTAACTATTGTCAATGTAGCGACAATGTGGGCATTCTAATCACGGGCTGGTACTTGTTCCCCACCGGGGGTGATGCACAAGAGAATTACCTCACGAATTTCGGGAATGGCATCATCCAGAGCAGAACCTGGAGTACTAACATATCACGGGGGTGGATTGACGCAGCATTCGTTCTCGGTTCTCCATGCGGGCTGAATCTCATAGCCGGTTTCCGTTGGGATTCATGGAACTTTCAGCTGAAGAACCCCAGCCCGGTCACACCCGTCAGTACTTTTGCGATCGGCACACCGTCGGATGAGGCGGATCTGACCTTGAATTCATATATCCCGTTGATCGGCACCCAGGCCTGCTGGGGGGGGCCATGCTGCGGTCTGTTAGTCCGAGTGGTGGGATTTCCGTGGGTGCCGGGCAACCTCAGGTACGATGTTACCGGTATTGCGGGACCCAATACGAGACTTCAAGTCAACGGAAATTATTCGACCGGGCATTTCATAGAAGTCTTTTCCGAGTATTCTAGGACCTGTCCAGGATTCGGATGTATTGGGATCTTCGCTCGCTTCAACTACCTCGGTGTCAGGACTAGAACCAGCCCGCAAATCCTCGGGATCGTCCCGCCCCCAGTGGTGGAAGATACAGAGGGCCCGCGCGGAACGTCCTGGACCCTCGGAGGAAAGGTAACGCTCAACTTTGACACGCCATCCCTCCCGCGACTACTACAGTAGCGCCGAGTGGATAGCTTTTCCCCTTTTTGAGGAGTCTCAACGCTTAACGAGATCGTTGCCGGGGGGTCAATGACGTGACTCCCGAAACACGATATGGTGAAACGGCAATCCGTTTCATACCCTAACTTCCTAAGCACCCCTGACCATGTGGTTGGGGGCTTTTTTTCGCAGGAACTTAGTACCAGTTGCCAAGTGCGAAGTGATTAAGAATAGACAGGATTTTTCGTTTCGACACGACGCGTTTTGTATTCGGCGAGTGCCCTGATCCGTTGTAACTTGGCTGCATAGCACTGCATAGCACAGCTACATATAGCTGAAATCATCAGGGGCGATTTCGGGGGTGAGAACGACAAAATACGAGGGCAGTGGAGTATAACGCAGTGATATTATAGTTGATATTTTATTTGGAAGATTCCACGAATACCATTCTCAACTGGAACAGAGTCTCTTTAAGGATCTTTTCTTCCTGTTCCGTGAGATTTCCACGTGTTTTCTCTTCGATGAGTGCTAATAGGTCTATTGTCTGTCTGGCTCCCTTCAGATCTTTTTTCGGCTCGCCGGCGTTGGGAAGTTTTATCAACCCCAACTGGAAAAGAGCAGTGTTGGCCAGGCTCAACACAAAGCTTGAGAAGTCCAGCGGCCGAGGTGATTCTTCTTTTTCTTCCTGTCCTCTTTCCACACCAGCCGCAGAAGGCTGTTCCGCCGCGGCCTCCTGTTCTTGGTCAGGCCGCTTTTCCTTGGTTTCACCTTCCGAGGTGAATCGTCGCTTATCGGTTATCTTGAATTCCGGCTCTTGCCCGGGGTCTTCCATGACAGTCCTCTCTTGCCGTTCATCGCTTCCTTCCCCAGAGACGTTCCCTGGGGTTCATCGGATTGCGTCGTTCCAATTCGTTCACTAATTCCCGAGATGCGCCGTCCAGTTTATCCGGAACGTGTACGTGAACTGTTGCGTAAAGATGGCCCCGCTCGGCATTCTTGAGCGATGGGAACCCTTTTCCTTTGAAACGGAAAACAGTTCCCGATTGTGTACCTGCGGGTATCTTCAGAAACAAGGCGCCATTGGGACCTGGAATTTGCACCTCTGCGCCCAGAACTGCTTCCCCTATGGAGATAGGCACTACCATCTGAATGTGAATCCCTTCCCGACGCATCACCGGATGGGGCTTGACGATGATGTTTAGAAACAGATCTCCAGGTTGGCCGCCGCGAAGCCCGGGCCCACCTTGACCAGGAACCCTTATTTTGGAACCGGTATCAACCCCGGCAGGTATGTGAACGTCGATATTCCGTCCCATCATGGATACCGAGACCCACGCTCCACTGTAAGCTTGTCCAAATTCTAGGGTCAAATCATTCTGCAAATGACTCCCCGGTTGCGGTGCGGTTCGACGATTCCGGCGGCCGGATGCGCCCCGAAACAGTTCCGAGACCATGTCTTCGAACGTCGACGCTCCCGAGAAAACATGTTCAAAAGGACCGCTTCGATTGCTTCCGGAATAGGGGTTGAAATTGAATCCGGAACGGCCATATCCCCGGCCAAAGAAAGAACTCCCGCTCCCTGGTGAACCAAAACCCTGGAAATTGCCTTCAACACCCGCGTGGCCGAACGCGTCATAATTACGACGCTTCTCACTGTCGGACAGAATTTCGTAAGCCTCTTGAATTTCTTTGAATTTGGCCTCGGCTGCCTTACTGCTCTTGTTGAGGTCAGGATGATGACGCCGAGCCAATCTTCTATAAGCCCTCTTCACATCCTGTTCTGAGGCTGATCTGTCAACACCCAGGACGCTGTAAGGATCGGGTTTGCGCATTTCGTATTCCAGTTTGGATCAGCGGTTAAACCCAAACAACTGCTAAATGACAGATACCAAAGTCCTTCGCCTGCTTTGGCCGTATAGCCGCATCTTTTCATCCCTCTTCAAACAATAAACTCGTCAACTGGAGAATGATAGACTTGTCGTAGGCTGCCGGCAATTCCGTCATTACGAACGAAGGGATACCACACTGATGCTGTTTCTGGGCTCCTCCTGAGACTTGGGAAGATAGATCTCTAACACGCCATCCGTATACTTGGCCTTGACCGCATCTACGTCTACGTCTCCGGGCAGAGTGAAGCTTCGCTCGAAGACGCCGTGTAATCTTTCGATACTAAGATATGCTGCGATAACCGGTTCCTGCTCGATAGGCCGCTCGCCTGATATGATGAGACGTCGGTTTCGTATCTCAATATTAATGTTTTCCAACCCTACACCGGGCAATTCTGCCCTGATAATGTAAGCATCGGGAGTTTCCAGCATGTCGACCGAGGGGCACCAGCACGTCCCACGCATCCGGGAGCGCTCACTGAGACTCGCGTCAATCACGCGGTTTACTCTCTCTTGAAAGTTCAACAGGTCCTTCAAAGGATCCCAGCGGTTAAGAGTCATAACTTGGCTCCGGATTGTATGCCGTCATTGTTTAGGGCAATTCTTCAGGATTGTCGTCTAAAGAGTATAGGTTTTTGGTTTTAGAGTCAAGCCCCAAGCCGGTAGCGGGCAGGCGGCAGATCGGTGATTAGGGCGGTGCGAGATAACCTTCTTTCTTTAGGGCTTCCAGCAAAGCGTTGCCGGCCCCTCGTGGGGCAGACACTGTATGAGTTTGCAATTTGCCACCCGATTTTGAGGGAAAGGCGCCGACAACCGCTTTAATTTTCGGGTTTAACCTTAAAATCTCCCGCGGTGGGACGCGGGTCATTCGAGCAATGTCGGCCAGGGTCAGATCTTTAGCAAGCACCAAGCCTGTAATCTGATCGAAGGTCATCGGCGCAGCATCCTTGAACCGCAGACCGTAAATTCCACGGTGTGAATCGATTATACCTAATGCGATCCATCTCAGAACCACTTCTTCGGCAGCATCGGGAAGCGGCAGGTCCCAAAAGGCGTCTGACTTCCAGCGCTCCCGCAGTTCCTGAACCGTCTTGACGGAAGTCAGATAGGCGATCATGGGCATCAGCCAACCATCACCTCCCAATTCTTTCCGGGTATCTTTGATACGCACGGCGAAACACCGAGTAGACAGTTCCAGGTCGAGTCTATCGTCGTGCCAGGAATCATCGGCCATATCGATCCCTTCTGTGGAGGCGCATGGCCGCGACAAAAACCACCAGCCAGTCCCGGAGACGCGTAATGAGGCCTTGGAGTTGAGAACCGATAGAATGGGAGCTAACAGAACGAACTCTCTTGGGATCCCTTCTTTAGCAAACACTTCTTCAAACAACCACGAATAGCGGCTTTTCTCGGAAAGCCATTCGGTAAGGATGCTGCGAGCGTCGAGCAACAGAAAGTTCAGGTGGCATGTTAGACGATACCTGACGTCCGACCTCTGGATCGGGATCAGTTCACCGGCGAAGTGAAAAGGCTTATCCAAAAGACTTTCAGGTAGCGAGTACCTGCAAGGATTGGTATGGGTCTGATTCTCCGGTTCAGGAACCCGCGCGAATGAACTCTGGGCCACAAGGGCCGTGACAAGGGCCGCTATTGCGACCATTTTCATGAGTTGCCCTGTTAATGTTTTCATTTCAGATTGTTAAAACAGGACATATTATTCGAGTTGCTTCAGCTTTTCCTGGACCACCAAATTGTCGGGATTTGCCTGAAGCGACCTCCGATAAGCTTCCGCGGCTTCCGATTTTCTGCCTTTTGCCAGGAGGACGTCTCCGTAATGTTCTGCTATGATAGGGTCATTCTTCACTTTTTCGGTAGCCTTTTCCACATAGGGCAAGGCTTCTTCAACCTTGCCTTGCTGGAAGAGGACCCAGCCCATGGAATCCAGTACGTAGCCGTCGTCCGGTTTCAGCGATAAGGCCTTGCGAACCAGAGCTTCAGCCCTTTGCATATCTTGACCGGACACCGACAGGGTGTAACCGACAAAATTTAAGGCGCTTGCATCATCGGGTTTTTCGCCAATGACTTTTTCCATTTCTTCGAGGCCGCGGGTGCGCCGGCCGCTCTTTTCGTTCACATTGCCCAGAGAGTATCGAATCCTGGTGTTCTTTTCATCGAGCGCCAGCGCCGCTTTATAGGCTTCCGCCGCTTCCTCGTACCGGTAGAGTTCTTCCAGAATCGATCCTTTGATATGGTAAAGGTCCGCATCCTTGCTCTCGGATTCGATGGCCTCGTTTATGTATCTGACCGCCTTGCCCAACTCACGAGCCTTGAGAAACATAATGGAGAGCATGATCCTGGAATTAAGAAACGTTGGTTGGCCTTTTCGTATTTGTGTAAATTCTTTTTCCGCGTCTTCCAGTTTCCCTTGCTCGCGCAGAACCCGTCCAAGATAAAATCTCACCTGGTCCCACCCGGGCTTACTCTGGAGAATCTGGTCCAGTATTTCCTTGGCCTTGTCGAACTGTTTTTGCTCTGCCATTATCAGGGCCATTTTGATTTGAATGCCGAGATTCGACGGCGCCAGTTTCGCAAGTTCCTCAAACACCTCTAATGACTCTGTATGCTTCTTTTGGCCGGCCAGGGCTTGACCAAGGTTGAGCCGTGCGGTGACACTAAAAGGATCCAATTTTACCGCTTGACGGAATTCCTCTTCTGCTTCAGGGTATTTCTTCTGGAGCATGTAAATTCCGCCCATCTCAACGTGGACTTGCCCCTCGCTGTCCGGTCGCTTGTCCACCAGGGACCGAAAGGTCTCTATGGCTTTGTCATACTGTTTGTCTTCAATGTAGACTTTGCCGAGATAGAAATAGCCTTCCTTTTCCTCCGGGAATTTATTGATCATCTTCATGAAGGTCTTCTCTGCCTCGGGAAACAGCTTCTGAGAAGCTTGCAGTGACCCTATAAAAACGTAGAGATCTCTGTCCTCCGGTTTAAGCTCCAAAGATCGGTTGTACGCTTCTATAGCCTTCAGCCGGTCGCCGGTGACGGTATATATTCTGCCCAGCAACGTATAAGCCTCTTCATAATTCGGGTCGAAAAGCGTGGCCTTACGTGCCATGATCAGCGCATCGGCGATTTTCCGGCTGCGGGCCAGGATCGTAGCGATCCGGGTGTTCAGATAGGCTGATGTGGGATCGAGCGCCAAAGCCTGCCGAATGTATTGCAGGACCGCTTCGGTATCGCCGGCCGCCTCGGCTTGCTCCGCGAGCAGAAAGAACATTCCCGGGTCTCGTTCAAGGTTCGGCAGTTCCAGAGCTTTTGGTCCTGGCCGAGGCTTGTTGGACACGGTAGTCGCTCCGTGTGAAAGATCCCCGCTCAAGGCACAGGCATAAAGCAGCACGATAACAAGAATCTCAATATTTTTCACCATGATGGTTCACACCTCTAGGCCGCGTAGTTTCTGAATGACTTCACCATACGGCGGATGCCCGAAAACGGCACTTCCTGCCACGAACACGTCCGCTCCCTCTCGAATCAGATCCGGAGCGGTCTCAGGACTCACTCCACCATCCACCTCAATCAGGATCTTGTATCCTGACTTGTCAACCATGTTCCTGAGCTTCCCAACTTTCGGCAGCATAGTCTTGATAAACGATTGACCGCCGAATCCGGGGTTCACGGTCATCAGCATAATAACATCGAGTTCCGCCATTACATATTCCACCGCCGACAGGCTCGTTGCAGGATTCAGAGCAGCCCCGGCCTTCATGCCCAATTCACGGATGCGAGTAAGCGTCCGGTGCAAATGGTAAGTGGCCTCAGGGTGCACCGTAAGCACATCCGCACCTGCTCCATGGAATTCCTCCAGAAAGAAATCAGGATTGGAAATCATGAGATGCACATCCAGGGGCAACTGAGCCACCTTCTTCACAGCGGACACAATCATCGGTCCAATGGTAATGTTGGGCACAAAATGGCCATCCATCACGTCGACGTGTATCCAATCCGCTCCTGCCTCCTGCACCGAACGAACCTCGTCACCAAGGCGTGAGAAATCAGCCGAAAGTATCGAAGGCGCGATCAATATCCTTTTGTGCTCAGCCATGAAGCTCCTCGTTGTTACAGGTCGCGTCCCTCGATATGATAACCGCATTTGGGGCAAGACCCGTCCTTGATGGCGTTACGACGTATAGTGTACCCTACGCGATCCACCAGAAGATAGGAGCAACCGGGACACCGGGTTTTCTCCGCCGGGTCTCCCGGAACATTTCCCACGTAGACATAATGCAGACCTTCTTCCAGACCTATCTGCCTCACACGAGTGAGCTCCTGGACGTCCGTGGGGGGTAGGTCCTGTTCCTTGTACTGTGGATAAAACCTGCTGACATGCCAAGGTGTTCCCGGTCCGAGTGAGCCGCGAATGAAGCGAGCCATATCACGGATCTCGCCATGATCGTCATTGAGCGTAGGAATCAACAGTGTGGTCACTTCCACCCAGATGCCAAGTTCTCTCATGTAAGCAAGGGAATCCATCACTCCTTCACGCTTGGCTTTACAGTAATGCGTATAGAATCTGTCGTTGAAAGCTTTGAGATCAACGTTGGCAGCGTCCAGAAGGTCTCTTGCATCATCGAGCATGTCGCGTGTCATATATCCGTTTGTTACGAACACGTTCAGCAGTCCATGCTTTTTGGCCTCGACCATCGTATCCCGTGCAAGCTCGTAAAAGATTGTGGGCTCGGTATAGGTGTATGAGATGCTCTTGCAGCCGGCTTGGAGCGCCATGCTCGCGATTTCTGCCGGAGTGTAACTTTCTCCTGCTATCCGACCCCTGTCGTGAGGCATCTGAGAAATCGAATAGTTTTGGCAAAATGAGCAGCGAAAATTACATCCCACCGTAGCGATGGAAAAAGAGAGCGACCCTGGAGCGAAATGGAACAAAGGCTTTTTCTCTATGGGATCGACGTTAGTGGATATCACCTTGTCATACACGAGTGTGTAAAGAGTCCCCGCCAGGTTTTGACGCACTCCGCAAATGCCCTTCTTCTGATCCTCTATGAGGCATCCATGCCGGCAAAGGTGACACTTGACCGCACCGGATTCCTTTCGGTCATAGAGAACGGCCTCTCTCATTGTCCTCGCTCCTTTAAGCCAAGCAACAATCGAGCACCGAGGTTATCGAAGCTACCATTTGACATTATAAGCACGACATCCCCCGGCTGAAGCTTTTGGACCAGGAATTCCAAAATGCCATCGGTGTCCTCAAATGAGTGCGCTTTCTTGCCGCGTGCCTGCAAATCATCCGCCAAACGGCGAGAACTGAATCGGTCTGATTCCGCGTGTTGGCCGACGCCACGTGGTTCTCGCAATACAGCCAAGTCCGTCTCCGACAGAGAGCCGACATATAAATCCTGGAAAACTGATCGCCGGCTAGTGTTGGTGCGAGGCTCGAACACGGCCAACAAACGTCGATCCGGAAAACGACGACGTACTCCGGAGCAGGTTGCCCTGACTTCAGTCGGATGGTGAGCGAAATCGTCTATGATTGTTATTCCGCCCACCTGACCGAGAATTTCCTGTCTCCTTCTAACCCCCTTAAAGGAAGCCAAGGCTTCCACGGCCCTTTGCGGGTCGATGCCGACAGAGGATGTCGCAGCTATCGCTGCTGTTGCGTTAAGGAGGTTGTGAAAACCCAGTACAGCCACGGTCCCCGAAGCCACTTTCAGGCCTGTCTTGAAAAAAGTAGCATTGAAACCGTCTGGACGATCACCGTTCTGTTCCACCGTCCACTCGGTCCCGGACTTCGAACCGTAGGTGTGTACAGGGGCCGATGCGCTCCGGATTACTCGCTGGACACGGGGATCGTCTCCATATGCAATAAGGCTCCCCGTAGGAGGTATCATCGAACAAAAAGTCTCAAATTGATCTTCTATCTCTTGGATATTATTATAAATATCTGCATGATCGAACTCGCAGGAAGTCACTATTGCTATATGGGGATGGTAATGCAAGAATTTCGGCCGTTTGTCAAAGTAAGCGGTATCGTACTCATCTCCCTCGATAACAAAAAACCGGCCTGTCCCGAGTCGGTAGCTCCTGCGGAAGTTCCTGGGCACGCCGCCGATCATGAACCCTGGGTCGAGTCCTTCGTGGAAGAGTATCCACGCGATCATTGAGCTGACGGTGGTCTTGCCGTGCGTGCCCGCCACGACGATGCGAGTCTTGTCATGCGTGAAATAGGTTTGAAGGACCGCCGGCATCGATCCGAATGGGACACCCGATTCCTCCAGGGCGACAGCTTCCGGGTTGACTCGCCGTATTACATTACCAACGACTACCAGGTCCGGCAGAGGGTCAAGATTAGAGGGCTTGTACCCTTCGATTACCTGAATCCCCAGTTCAGCCAGTAGATCGCTCATGGGCGGATATGCTGCCTGGTCTGACCCGGTCACCTTATAGCCGCTCTCCAAAAACATCCCGGCGAGGGAAGCCATACCTGTGCCGCAAATCCCCATAAGGTGCACATGAGCATGTGGTTTCAGGAGGGGGATTTCAGTGCATACAGCTTTTTCCTGAGCTTTTTGCATCCTCGTGAGTTGCTATCATCCGCCCCTATTTATGTCAAGCGGCGAACAAAAGGATTTCATGACGCCATTCTAGGCGTCTCGCACTCAATCGCTGCTGGGCGCGTAGTAACATCTCTTGGGACAAACGATCATCCCCTTCTTCTTCAAGCTGCTCATAATTTGGGAAATTTCTTTTGAATCCATATTAACGGACTTGGCCACATCCCCTGGCCTGACGGGCTTTCCTGCCTTTTTCATCGCGTCAAGGACCCGTTTTTCCTTGTCTTCCATCTTCTTGTCCTCCAAGCTGATTTTCATGTCTCCTGGTCAGGGAGCTTCCGAAGTATAATGTGTCGCTTCGATCCGGGCAACCATTGCCCTTTCACCAAGAACGATATTTTGCTAAAAGCCTGCTTATTTGTTAGACAATTGGGTCCGAGGCTTCGCTTAAGCGGGAAGGAGCATCAACATGCTGGATAACTACCCGAAGGAGATCATGACCAAGAACGGTACGCCTATCATAATCCGTCCATTGGTTAAGGAAGACAAGGACCGGTTCCGCGAGTTCTTGACACGAATACCGGATGAGGAGCGGTGGTTTATACGAGACGACATGGCGGACCTGGAGGCCATCCATTCCTGGATCGAGAACCTGGACTACAGCAGGACGATTCCGCTCGTGGCGGCGAAGCAGGAGGATGGCACAATCGTGGGTAACGTAAGATTGCAGATGCGCCTTTCGGAATGCCTCAGCCACGTAGCTCACCTCCGAATCATTGTGGATCCGGCGTACCGTGAACAGCGACTGGGAACCTGGATGCTCATCGACACCATCAAGCTCGCGATGGATATCGGCTTGGAAAAGCTTGTGGCGGAGTTTGTAGCAGGATTGGACGAAGCTGCCATCGCAGCGGCTCATAGACTTGACTTCTTCGAGCAGGCAGTCTTCAGGGATTATCTCAAAGACAGACATGGCCGATATCGTGACTTGGTGGTGATGGTGAAAACCGTGCACAGCGATTGGAGCGATTTTTGAACGACGAGTCCCACCCAGCCACTTTTGATGCCTCGGCCAGGGTCCTGATCGTCGATACCTCGCGGGGCCCGGTCACCATTAATCCGAAATGTCCGCCAGGATTTTTTGAGGGGCTTCGACTGGATTCAGGTCTGGGTAATTTTTCACGTTATTCATCTATTATTCAGAAACTGGAGGTGTTCGAAAGAGTGGCTTCGGCCAAAGATGGCAGGGTAGCGCTCGCGCTCTTCGACGAAAATGTTGTGGTTGCTTACATGACCTGCTCTTACCCGGATTCTGATGAGCGCTGGAGTAAGCTGGGCGAGCTCATGTACGAATTCAGCGTGATTGAGTCCAGTAGAAATTTCCGAAAAATGCATATAGCCACTGCAATGGTGCGCTCCGTGCTCCAGGAAGGGTTTCTTGAGGAAAAAATCGCCTTTATTAACGGATTTAGCTGGCACTGGGATGTGGATGGCAATGGGCTCTCACTCGCGCAATACCGCAAAATGATGCTCAATTTTATGAAGCCGTTGGGATTCCAGGAATATTACACGAACGAACCCAACATCGCACTGAGGCAGGAGAACCTTTTTATGGCTCGGATCGGTTCGAACGTTTCGCCTGAGGACCAGCTTCGTTTTCGTAATTTGCGTTTCGGGATGACAGACCGAAAATAAAGGGCGGACGCAAAATTAGCCTCTCTTCAAGCGCATGAGGGCTATTAAAGAGACAAAAGAGCCTGGAACCACAAATGAAAATGAGGGAGCTGTGAGTCCGCAGTTTCAGACATTCTATTCTTGTCCGCTTTTGCTAGTCCGAATATGCACGTCTCTCTGAGGGAAGGGGATTTCAATCCCGTTTTTCTGAAACTCCTCGTAGATAGCCCAGTTCAGTTGATGTGTTAGCGGTCCCTTTAATTCCGGCGGTTCCATCCAGCAAAGCAGCTCTAATTCGAGAGCCGAATCTCCGAAGCTCCGAAATCGAACTCGCGGGGACGGCTCGGGTACCACCATTTCATTCTGTTCAGCAACACCTAGGAGAATTTCCTCAACTTTTTTCAAGTCCGAACCGTAAGCGACCCCAAGTTTGATGCGAACTCGCGACAATGAAACAGGGGCGCTCTCGTTGATCATTTTCGTGTTGGCCATGACCGAATTGGGAATCGATATGAGAATGTCATCCCTGGTTCGAATGCGAGTACTACGAAAACCTACTTCGGCAACAACCCCGCGCTCTCCTTCCGCGAGGATGATAAAGTCTCCAACCTTGAATGGCCGATCGAGAATAATCATGATGGTCCCAATGAGATTGGATAGCGCTTCGCGGCCTGCCAGAGCCACCGCAATACCTCCGATTCCCAGTCCTGTAACGAGCGAGTAGGTGGGCAGGCCCAGACGAGCACCCAGGAATATTATTGCAAATACGATGATGACCACTGTTAGGATGTCAAAACCGAGACGTATGAGCTGTACATCCATGTCTCTGCGTGAAAATCCGCCCACCGCGATAACGAGTTCCGCAATTCGGTTAACCAGAGCGCCTATGAACCATATGGCGCCGACTTGTGTCAGGATTGTGAGGACATAGGCCACCGGCAAGTATGCATTCGAGTTCAAAATATGCAAACCGTACACCGTAAACCAGAGGCCGGTCTGGGCAAATGAGATGACAGCCACGGGCAGAATCAGGCCGACCATGTAGTAATGGAGATTCGAATCAAACTTGCGGTCCAAAAGATCGAAAATCTTGCCGCTGTAATGATAGATCAGCGCAACTGCTATCACTCCGATGATCAGATAGAGTGCAAGCCCGATCCACTGCCATACGGCTTGATTGTAAACTTCCGTCTTCGCCCAATTCGGCAATCGGTCTGTTATGGACTTGGGAATAAACGGGCCGGCTGAAGAACTGAGTTCTTCATAAAGCGCTCCACCACCGGTCCCCGGTTGGTAGGGTAGGTTCTTTATTTTCTCGAAGAATTTTTCTGAGTTCCTAACCGTGTCGCTTGAGAAGAGGAATCGCCTTGGGGACGACTTCTCTTGCACTGCTGCGATCGTGATTTCCGTGTACGGGATTGTCCAATAGGAAATATTTTGAGCTTGAACTATTTTCTCGTCAGGGATTTCCTGTTCGGGAGGCATCTGAATTCGATCGAGTATTTCCTTCAGATAGATGGCGGCCGCGCGTCCAAGGGCTTGCCTGAGCGCCGGCGGCTCCTTTTCGAGATTCAAACATCGTAGCGCAGGAACCACCATGGCCTTTGCCTCATCTATGTTGCCGTTCTTGTACGCTTCGATCGCCTTGTTCATACTATCCATGAACGTTCTGAGAGTGGCGCGTGGACTGGACGTGTCTGGAGGGGCCAGAGGATGGAGGACTTGCGCTGCTCCGGCATTGTTTCCCAGGATGCACAAGACCAGGAGACACAACACTGTTATCGAGCAACTGTGGAGCACACCCGATAAGTTAATTCCGTGATTCTTCGTTGTCATATTCGATGATTAATGGATAATCGGAATCAGTTGAAACCTCCTTCCCTTGGTGTCTTGCCGCAGGAATTCAGTACGCTGTTTCTCAACTGAAGAAGTCGGAGTACCGCGTCATCAGCGGAGGAATCATCCCAAAATCTGGATCCTTCTTTCACCCATTCTTCCGCAGCCTTTATAGCCTTCTCGGGGGCCCCTTTCATTTTCGGTGCGTATTGCTCTCTTATCTGTTCCAGTGATTTTGTGCGCTCTTCTCCTTTTTGCTGCCTAACTACGCCTTCGCTTGCCTTCATGAAGGCAACTACCGCGTCACACGGACTGGGCTCTTCCGACTGTTTTGCACCGCGCGTACCAGCTTCGGTCGGTGTGGCCGGTGATTTAGGCGGCGAGATCATTTCAGCCACACGTTTCTTGAGTTCTTCGATCTCGCGGGCCATTCGGATTTTTTCGGTTTTTAGCGATGCGATCTCTTGCTCGGCTGCGCTATTTTTTTGCCTGGCCTCTTTGTTTTCCGCAGAAAGGGTTGCTTTAGCTTTGTTCAGGTCGTCCAATTCTCGCTGCATTCGCGTATTCTTGTCCGAAAGAGCATTTAAGTCATTGCTTAGACGAATTTTGTCCTGGTTCAAACGGGCAGCCTCCTCGGTCAATCTTGTGACCTCGGAGTTCAACTTGTCGACTTGCTGCTTGGCGTTCTCAAACTCCTCTTTGTACCTGCTGCACCCTGAAACCATGAGCAATAAGACGCTTACGACGAGAGCCCAGCAAAGAAGAGAATCAAGTGACGGCAATCCCCGTGCAAAACGGCGGGAGCTTCCGCAGGCGTCTCCAGAACTCAGCCGGCGGGGCGCCGCCGACATCGGCCCAACCCGCAGGCCCGAATCGCAGATGTTCATAATGTTACTCCTGTCTCAGTGTTCTACAACGATGACGTCACGTGAAGTTCGACTCAGCGCTCGTTTCCGGCTGTTCCGTGCGGTGTTCGCACCATTCACTTGACTTCCATGCCAAGTGTGGCAAGCTTTCTTCGATTCAACAAATTGAATATCGCTGGCCGGGGACTCCGGGGTCCATCGCGGACTGTACACGAGCGAACCAGGACAGTCCAGAAAGAATTCGCCAACCCATTAAAGCATTTATAGCACCGTAAATCAGGAGTCTGGTTCATGACCGCCATGAGATTGTCAGTAATCGTGATCTTTGTCGCCTTGGCTTGCATGAGCATGCTTGGCTGCGGCGAAAAGGCCCAGGTGGCTGTGCCTCCTCCGCCGGAGGTCATCGTCAGCCATCCCTTGAAAAAGGAAGTGACCCAGTATCTTGAGTTCACAGGGACTACGGCCGCGTTGGAATTCGTTGAGATCAGGGCCAGGGTAGAGGGATGGTTGGAAAGTATTAATTTTACGCCGGGATCTAAAGTCAAGAAAGGAGATCTGCTATTTGTCATAGATCCCAGGCCGTTCCAGGCTCAGGTCGATCAGGACGAGGCAGCCTTGAAAGGAAAACAGGCGGATCTGCAGTTGAAGCAGGTGAATCTCAAGCGAGCGCAGCAGCTTCTTTCGAGCGCTTCGATTAGTCAACTCCAGTACGATCAGCAGAGCGCCGAAGAAGCAGTGGCCAATGCCCAGGTCGGAATCGCGAATGCTGATCTGGACAAAGCAAAGCTATATCTCGATTACACGCAGGTGACTTCTCCAACCGCCGGTCGTGTGAGCCGCAACTATGTCGACCTGGGGAACCTGGTGGGTGCGGCGGGGGACAAAACGCTTCTGACTGAGATTGTCAACGATACTTCGGTGTATGTCTATTTTGATGTCAGCGAGCGGGACCTGCTGATGATACTTCGGAAGTGGCCGAGGATCGAAACTGAAGCTACTTCGGAAAGAGAGAAGCCTCCAGCTTATCTTCAGCTTGCTGATGAGACCGGTTATCCGCATGAGGGAAAAGTCGATTTTGTAGAATCGCGAGTTGATCCGAGCACAGGCACCCTGAGGGTCCGTGCAATCTTTTCCAACGACGGTGGCCTCCTTGTGGCCGGGCTCTTCGGTCGGATTCGAGTTCCCATGGAGAAAAAAGAGGCCTTCCTCGTACCTGAGCTAGCTGTGGGTATCAGCCAGGCTGGAAGGTACGTTCTTGTCGTAAACAAGGACCGGATAGTAGAGCAGCGCCTCGTTAAGACGGGACAGCTTGAAGGCACCCTTCGGGTAATCGAGGGCGGGCTTGATAAAAATGAGTGGATAGTGGTCAATGGTATCCAGCGGGCCAGACCAGGCGCGAAAGTCAGTCCGAAGGAATCGACCATCTCGGGAACATCTGAGGCCTCCGAAAAGGCGGCGCCATCTTCCGGTAAGTAATGGAGGCCCACCATGCTAAGTCGCTTTTTCATTGAAAGGCCCATTCTTGCTTCGGTGGTATCCATTCTCATTGTCTTTGCGGGTGCGGTTTCTATTTTCGGCCTTCCCATAGCCCAGTATCCTGAAATAGTTCCACCGGTTGTTCAAGTCACTGCCTACTATCCAGGCGCCGACCCGACGGTGATCGCAGAGACGGTCGCGGCCCCGATCGAGCAGCAAGTCAACGGCGTCGAGAACATGCTTTACATGTCCAGCCAGAGTGCTGCTGACGGGTCCTATACTCTCAACGTAACCTTCGAGCTTGGAACCAACATCGACATGGACACGGTGCTGACGCAGAATCGTGTCTCCGCGGCTATGGCTCAATTGCCAGAGGATGTCCAGCGCCAGGGTGTTACGACGAAAAAGGTTTCCAGCGCTCTTGTTCTTGTTCTGAGCGTCTTCTCCCCGGACAATCGATATGACGATCTCTTCATCACGAACTATGTCACGATCAATATGAAAGATACGTTGAGCCGCATACCCGGCGTCGGCAACATAGTGTTGTATCCGAACAAGGATTACTCCATGCGGGTATGGCTCGACGCGGACAAACTGCGGGCGAGAGATCTGGCCGTCGAAGATGTGGTGAGCGCACTCCAAGCGCAGAACGTCCAGGTGGCCTCGGGGCAGCTAGGTCAGCCTCCCGTCCCAAAAGATCAGGTCTATCAGTTGAATGTGAATACACTGGGTAGGCTCACGAACGTGGAGCAGTTTGAGGACGTTATTATCAAGACCGGTGAAGGCACACGAGCAATTCGCGTCAAGGATGTGGCCAAAGTAGATTTAGGCGGTAAGGGGTACGATTTCCTCTCGTTTTTCAACGGCCGACCTGCAGCCACCATGATTATCTATCAGTCTCCCGGTTCAAACGCCATACAAGTGACCAATCAGTTGCTCAAGACCCTTGACGAGCTCAAGACGAGCTTCCCACAGGGAATCGAGTACCGAGCACTCTACAAGATATCCGATTTTGTGAATGCCTCCATTCATGAAGTTATCAAGACGTTGTTCGAAGCTTTTGTGCTTGTGGTGATCGTGGTTTTCATCTTCCTTCAGAGCTGGCGGACGACCCTGATTCCCATGATTACCATCCCCGTGTCCCTGATAGGAACGTTTGCAGTAATGTCTTTGCTGGGCTTCTCCATAAATATGGTGACGCTCTTCGGGCTTGTCCTGGCTATAGGATTGGTCGTGGACGACGCAATCGTCGTGGTGGAAAATGTTGAGCGCAACATGGCCGAGTTTGGGATCGGTCCCAAAGAAGCTGCCATAAAATCGATGGAAGAGGTGAGCGGAGCAATCATAGGCATTACGCTGGTCCTGATGGCCGTATTTGTGCCGCCGGCCTTCCTTGGAGGCATTACCGGCCAACTGTTCAGACAGTTCTCTCTTACCATCGCCATTACCATGTTTTTCAGCGCAATCAACGCTCTCACATTAAGTCCTGCGCTTTGTGCACTGATTCTGCGACCCGGTGGCCATGGATCTCAGAACGTTTTCTTCAGGCTTTTCAACAACGGTTTCAACCGAACTACAGATTGGTATACGCGAATTGTGTCGTTGGGTGTGCGGCGGATCGTCGTCATGATGATCCTCTTTCTAGA
>DATJPW010000324.1:0-2740 GCA_035506215.1 Desulfomonilaceae bacterium | reverse complement strand
CGACTTCTGTGTCGAGGCCAACATTAGAAATGTCGCCCGCGTCGCCTACGCAACCACTTTAATGAAGAAAGGAGTGCTGATCTCTACAGTTGAACATTTGCTTTCTTCGCTCTATATCTTTGGTATCGACAATGTCTTCATCGAATTGGACAACCTGGAAGTCCCGATCCTTGATGGAAGCGCTCTGAACTTCGTTGAGAGAATCCAGGAAGTCGGACTCAGGCGTCAGGCCGTACCGAGGAAGTATCTGGTGATTGAGAAGGCCGTTCATTTGAGAAATCGCGACAAAAGGATCTCCGTATTTCCTGCTGATTCATTTCAGATTACCTATTCCATCGATTTCACCCATCCGCTGATAGGCAGACAGATCTTCCAGTTTGAAGCGTCGGCAGCTGCGTTTAGCAAAGAGATTGCTCCGGCCAGGACCTTTGGATTCTTTCACGAAGTGGAAGAACTTCGGAGGAATGGCCTGGTTCGAGGGGGGTCGTTGGAAAATGCCGTCGTGCTAACCGAAACAGGGATATTGAGCAATACCTTGAGGTTCAAGGATGAGTTTGTGCGGCATAAAATTCTTGATAACATTGGGGATCTTTCACTGATTGGATACCCGCTGATCGGGCGGATTGTAGCCCACAAAGCCGGGCATGCCATGCACACCCAGCTCGTGTCAAAAATCCTTGGAGCACCCTCCTTGTGGAAGTTGAGAAGCTCTGAAGAGATTTGGCCTGCTGCTCCCTCGAAACGGCTCTCGAAGGACCGTGGACCCATTGATTTGGGTCTGACTGGCTTGGCCAGTCATATCGGACAAGATCGTGCGTGACCCGGAGGAATCCCCGGCTGCAGCGCGGACAGAATCCCTCGTTAATCTAGGTAAGCCGCTCAGGCTTTTTCAGAGCTTTAACATGGGGCCTTGCTGACTGGGTTTTCCATCCATTTACGGCAACCAATGCAGGGAGTGGAAGGGTAATACAGGTGCGAGGCTGTCCGATCTCCACGGAAACCTGATAATTTCTCGGCGGCGCTTGAGTTATCAACTTCCTCAGCGACCAATCACTGAATCCCGCGACTTTCACTTGATTCCCGATTTTGCGCTCTTCTATACTTAGGACCCTCAGGTTTGGATCAAGATTGAACTTGTTTCAGGCCGGGTGGCCGGTCAAGGCCACGAGAGGTTTCTTGCTCGATCAAGTTGTTTAACCGGCAACCTATGCTATTAGGCTGCAGTGCGACGTGGGCCACTGGCGGAGCCGGACATCCAAACCCAATTGGAAACATACACCGTGTCTGAGTTGACGAGTACAGGAAAACTGGAGGCTCTCATGGAGCAGCTCGAACCCACCGTCGAAACCAATCCTTTCGAGGCCATGGTATCGCGTTTCAACATTGCTGCCGAGAAGCTGAAGTTGGACCAAGGGCTTTACGAGGTTCTCATTGCGCCGGATCGGGAAATTACGGTGTCTCTACCGGTGCACATGGATGACGGCAGGCTCAAGGTATTCAAGGGATACCGGGTGCAGCACAACATGGCCCGGGGACCTGCCAAAGGAGGAATTCGCTATGCCCCAGACGTCAATTTGGACGAAGTTCGAGCTTTAGCTGCATGGATGACCTGGAAGTGTGCGGTAGTCAATATCCCCTTTGGCGGCGCCAAAGGCGGGATCGTTTGTGATCCCAAGAAGCTCTCGCTGAGTGAATTGGAGAGGGTCACTCGTCGTTACACGGCGTCTTTAATCGATATAATTGGTCCGGAGCGGGATGTTCCGGCTCCCGACATCAACACCGATGAACGGGTCATGGCATGGATTATGGATACCTATTCCATGCATGTCCGCCACACAGTCACCGCAGTTGTGACTGGTAAGCCGATCGACTTGGGTGGATCATTAGGTCGCCGTGAAGCCACCGGGCGCGGCTGCATGATCGTTTGTGATCGGGCCATATCGCGCTTCGGAATGAAGAGGGAGAACACCCGGGTGATCATCCAGGGTTGCGGAAACGTCGGTTCCATGGCAGCCCGATTCCTCTATGAGGCGGGCTACCGCATCATTGGAGTCTCGGATATTAATGGCGGCATTTATAACCCTCTGGGGATTAACATCAGCCGAATGATGACCCACTGCCAGGATGCCAAGACTGTTGTCGGATTTCCGGATGCTGAGCCCATTTCAGGAGCGGAGATCCTGGAGCAACCTTGCGACATCCTGCTTCCGGCGGCTACCGAAAACCAGATCACCAGCCAAAATGCTGACCGGATCCAGGCCAAGATTATTTGTGAAGGTGCCAACGGCCCTACCACGGCGCAAGCTGACGACATTCTCTATAACAAAAAGATTTTTATCATCCCGGACATCCTAGCCAATGCAGGCGGCGTGACGGTCTCTTACTTCGAATGGGTCCAGGATCGACAAGGGCTTTTCTGGAACCTCCGGACAGTCAATGATCAGTTGGAGGAGATAATGGTAAACAGTTTCGACACAGTGGCATCTTACGCGGATCGGCACAATGTTAACATGCGGATTGCTGCTTATATGCTGGCGATCGATCGTGTAGCCTTTACCACAAGAGAACGGGGTATATACGCCTGATGTTAGACCTGGGCTTTATTCGAGAAAATCTAGATCTCGTGCGTGAGAAGATGCGACAACGGGGCGCAACCGTTGACCTAGAAGGATTTGAAAAACTGGATGTTGAACGCCGAAGATTGATCGTTGAAACAGAGAAGCTCAAGCACTTGCGCAAT
>DATJPW010000323.1:0-50973 GCA_035506215.1 Desulfomonilaceae bacterium | reverse complement strand
GCGTGCGAGTTCATTCACGGGGATTGGCGAGGTCTTTACGGGTCACAGCTTCGCGTCGTAATGCGAATACTGCATGGTAAATATCCCCCGCCCCTGGGTCAGCGATCTCAACGAGGTGGAATAACCAAACATTGTCGCCAGAGGCGCCACTGCGGCAACCACGGACGTCTTGCCTCGCGGGGTGATTTCTTCCATCCGTCCGCGTCTGCTGTTCAGGTCCGCGATGACCTCCCCGACAAATTCTTCCGGGACTACAACCTCAACCTTCATGTATGGTTCAAGTAAGACCGGGGACGCTTTTTCACAAGCTTCTTTACATGCCTGAGAGGCCGCCACCTTCAAGCCGAGTCCTGTCATGGAATCCAGGTCAGGCCCCAACGCACGCAGAGTCACCTTGATGTCCACCACTTCGTTGCCGGCCAAGGCCCCTGCCAGGGTAGCCTCCCTGGCGCCTTGTTCAACATGGCCGAGTATTTGGGGATCAATGGACTCTTGCAGCTCTTGGGCAGCCTGGAACGCGAAACCATCGCCTCTGGCCACTGGCTCTACATGCAATGTAACCCCGCCGAAGTGGCGTACGTCGTGGATCTCCCGATCAAATATCACGTGCGCCTGACCAGTGGACGCGACAGTTTCCTTGTACACCACTTGCGGCTTTCCGGTATGCACCTCGACGCCATATTCCCTCTTCAGGCGGTCAATGATTATTTCCAGGTGAAGTTCACCCATACCGGATATAAGGAGTTGGCCTGTATCTTCACTTTCATTAAATGTGAAAGTCGGGTCTTCTAATGCGATTTTCTCCAAACTCATCATAAGCTTTTCTTGATCGCCTCGAGTCATAGGCTCGACCGCCGTGGAAATGACCGGACGATAGGTGTCCAGCGATTCGAGAATCAGCGGAGAACGCGGATCGGTGAGTGTGTCGCCGGTCCTTGTTTCCTTGAGGCCCACGGCGAGGGCAATGCTGCCGGCAGTTGCGGATTTGATCTTCTCTCGTTTGTTAGCATGCATGAGGAATAGTCGGGCCACTCGCTCTCTGATCTGTCGAGATGCATTGTATACCTCTTGGTCCGACTGAAGCTCGCCCGAGTATATCCGCAGGTAAGTGGTCTTTCTCCCCTGGTCCATCAGGACCTTGAATGCGAGTGCGCACAACGGCGCTTTGACCGAGGGATCACGTTGTTCCTCGATACCTGTCTCAGGATTTACGCCTACTATCGGAGGGACCTCCAACGGTGAAGGCAGGAAGTTTATCACTGCGTCAATTACAGGCTGCACGCCTTGATTCTTGAGAGCGGAACCGCAGAGCACCGGGACAATCCTGTTGGCAATGGTCCCGATTCGTAAGCCCTTGATAATTTGCTTTTCGTCCATAGTTTCGTGTTCAAGGTAGTATTCAAGCAACTCTTCATCCATCTCCGCAGCGGTTTCCAACATGAACTTGCGAGCGTTGTGAGCTTCCTCTTGATATTGGTCAGGAATATCAATGTATTCAAATTCTTCACCGCTGGTTGAGCGCTCCCAGATTATGCTCTGCATCCGTAGGAGGTCGATCACGCCGAGGAAATCGTCTCCGGATTTCATGGGTAATTGCACAGGCACCGGATGAGCGCCTAGCCTTTCCTTCATCATGGCGACCGCGCGATTGAAGTCCGAACCGATCCTATCGAGCTTGTTAACGAATGCTATTCGAGGCACCCGGTAACGCTCGGCCTGGTGCCACACAGTCTCTGTTTGCGGCTCGACGCCGCCTACACCACAAATGACGGCAACAACACCGTCAAGCACCCGTAAGGACCGTTCCACCTCTATGGTAAAATCCACATGGCCCGGAGTATCGATGAGATGGATTTCGTATCCCTTCCATTGGAAGAAAGTGGCAGCAGAAGTGATGGTTATGCCTCGCTCCTGCTCCTGGGGCATATAATCCATTGTCGCGGACCCCTCATCCACTTCACCGATTTTGTGGATCTTTTTCGTATAGAACAGAATTCTTTCGGTAAGGGTGGTCTTGCCGGCATCAATATGTGCTGTTATTCCGATGTTTCTGACTTTTGTAAGATTTTGAGTCACAAATAGCTCCGGTCGGCCTATGATTACCGGTTAACCGAGAAAGGACCAAAATAGCGCAATTTGCACCTCAAACGTCAACAATAAAGCGCCGCTGTGAAACTTTTGGGTTACTACTCGCTAAAGGAGGACCGCCGGCAATAGTCTCTACCGATTTCAAGTAGTCTCTTGGTTATTGCTTCCGAGGCTTTCAAGGCGACCGACGACATGAGAGGCTCGAAGGCATGCAGTCGGTAACCCCGGGTGAATGGCCATCCGGTATTCTTACGTGCCTCGACGAGCCTTGTCAAGAGGCTCATGTAGCCAATATGGTTTGCTTTTGTCAGATGAACATGTTACAGCACCACTAAATTCGGCAACTTTTTGTCATAACCGTTCATGTCGTGCGCTACCCAAAAACGGGCGGTGATTTCTAGTGGGCCTACGGCAGGAGGAGTGACATGGAAACACTGGCGAACTTTTTCGATTGGATCAACAATCTGCTCGGTGTGTCGAGCGGAACCGAGCTAATTGTTCATCCGGTATTCTTGGGTTTTTGCGTTATAGTTTTTCTGTACGCCGTAGTCAGCGGACAGAAGTTTATGGCTCTCGCCTTCTTCGGTTTGTTGGCAGGAAGCATCATTTATCATTACCTATACCCAAAAAGTGCTACGGTCGAACTTTATGATTTGTTAACGTTTTTGGCCGCGATGGGCGGTCTGGTGCTCGTAATAATTTATTTCGGCTTCATCCGAGAATAACCTTCCAATAAGATTAGCTTTTCTTCTAGTCAAAATTTCGTAACATGTATTCGACGTCGGACTCCGGGTTCAATGGACTCCTTTGGAGCGCCTCCAGATCTGCGGCCCGGTTTCTCAGGTCCCACCGGTGGATAAGCCAAGGAGACGGGGCCAGGTGGAAATAGAAACCGTACGGAGGGAAACCTCCTGAATTTCCATACTGCTGGTAATACGGGGCCGGAGGAGCAGGTAGCTGATAATATTGGCCATATCCGAAATTTTGAGCAAGGCAAATGGAATATGGCAGCAACAATGCCATCACGATTGTCAAGAGGATAAGTTTTTTCATGTACTTATACCGATCCTTTCCCGAACTCCGCTACGAGACTGGTGCGAGAGGGGGGACTCGAACCCCCATGGGTTGCCCCGCCGGATCCTAAGTCCGGTGCGTCTGCCAGATTCCGCCACTCTCGCAAAAGGACCGACTCCGGCTCGGTTAGGTCGTGGCGTACGCAGATATTACATTTTCACCGGGCCTTCCGGCAAGGCCGTTTTCGGAGAAAGTTCACCAGCTGTTCATAATTTATTGCAGGATGGAATGAAATCAATGCGGGTGTGCTTTGAAGGCGGCCAACGCCGCTTGCGTGAAGGCACGGATTTTGGACAGGTTTCTGGTTCCGTTGCGGTCTTCTACCCCTGTGTGTGCGTCGACGCCGCACGGTTTCACTAAGCGAATGGCTTGGGCCACATTGTCAGGATTCAGTCCGCCGGCCAGAATAACCGGCAGAGTCGATACCTTGACTATTTCAGAACTCAGCGACCAGTCATGTGTGATTCCTGTGGCCCCTATGCGTCCAGTCAAAGGGTCTCTTGAATCCAGGACGATTCCGTCCCACAAGGTGGGGTTGAAGCAAACAGCCTCAGCGATGGCATTTGCATTCCATACGGTTACTCGGCCTATCGTCTTGGTTCTAGGATGTCGCTTGCAGAATATTGCAAGTTGCTCATCGGATATTCCTCCATGAAACTGTATCGCGTGCGGATTTACAGTCTCGACCAAAACTCCCGCCGTGTCCGCGGAGTTCAGATAAGTGATCACTACGGTAAAAATGCGTTGGCGGACCCTCTGAATAATTTCTGAGGCTTTATCCCACGTCAATCCATCGTGGACCCCTCCAGGGACCTCAAGAGTAAACCCTAGCGCCTCGACTCCGACGTCGGCACAGAACAAGGCCTCATCCAATGATGATACCCCTGCCACTTGAACTCGCGGCGGCCATCTGGGGCCTGATCCGACTTCAGGACCATTACTGGAGCGCAGAACTTCTGATGTCATATTGGCCGCACCCGGAATTGTGCTTCAGTCCACAATTGAGTCTTATGCCGATCAATCCACGTCACGGTTTCATACAAGTTAATGGAAACCGTTTCCCGAGGCAACGCGGTTTTGGCAAATACTTTCCCGGAGTAGTTGCCTAACCCATTAATCAAAACTCGCCGTGCGGCTGTATGCTCGATTTTTTTGCTGGCGCGCTATCCCCCCATAAGGTAACTTGTCGGCCTTGGAGCGCTCATCTGCGCTTCTGGAGAGTTGAAATGGAGAGCAATGCTTCCCAGACGGTCAATTCGGTCCCGCAAGATGGAAGCCCTGTAAACGTTTACTCCGAGGGGGTCAGTTACGCGCTTGCAGCACTTGGGGTCCCGGTAGTGCTCTACTTCCATTTGCTTCCGACAGTTTTTGCCGGGTTGGCTGTTCACGTTTTAACCGTGAAGGTCGCCCGGCTCCTTCCAGTGCGATGGGGAAGATCGGCACACAAATTTGCCCTGGCTGCAATAGTGATAGGCGTGATGCTGGGCCTTCTCGGCGCAGGCCTGGGCTTGTGGTCGTTTATGCGCGGCAGTCGCGGCATGGCCGCGTTGCTCTCCGTCGTAGCGGAAACGCTGGACAACCTGAGACGCACTTTACCTCCGGATATTGCGGAAGCCATACCGCCCACAATGGAAGACCTGCGGTGGCAGATCACCGTTATGTTGCGCGAGCACTCACACAGGATCTCCGCAGCAGGGATGGCCGGTATAAGAACATTCATTCACGTGATCTTCGGCATGGTTATTGGCGGCATGACCGCGCTCCATCATTTCGACGCAATCGACCGCTGGCAGCCGTTCGTCGCGGCATTGTACGCTCGGACGGGAGCCCTGGCGGATGCGTTCGACAAGATAGTCTTCGCACAGGTGAAGATCTCAGCGCTTAACACCATTTTGAGTGCGCTCTATTTGATGGTCGTGCTTCCTCTTTGCGGCGTTCATTTGCCGATGGTTAAGGTGCTCATCCCGCTCACCTTCATCGCCGGTCTGCTGCCGGTGGTTGGAAACCTCATCTCTAATACCGCTATTGTCTTGATCAGCCTTGGCGTGTCACCGGGAGTCGCAATGGCTTCGCTCGTTTTTCTGGTGTTGATCCACAAGCTGGAATATTTTTTTAACGCTCGTATTATCGGCGGACAAGTGCAAGCCAGGGCATGGGAGCTACTTTGCGCCATGCTTACAATGGAAGCCGTTTTTGGACTCCCCGGGCTGATAGCAGCGCCTGTGGTATACGCCTGGCTCAAGGCGGAACTCAGGGCCAGGAACATGATTTGAGAGATGGCTGCACTTTTTCCCTTGGACATGTTATCTGTTAAACAAAGTACGGCTGCTGGTTACCGAGGGTTGGATATCAAAACCCTAACCAGCTTCGGAGGTGTAAATGGCGTTCAGAGGCAGAGTTTGGAAATTCGGCGATGACGTCAATACGGACGAAATCATTCCTGCCAGATACTTAAGTCTTTCCGATCCGGCGAAACTGGCTGAACACGTGATGGAAGACGCTGACCCGGAATTCCCGTCCAAAGTTCAAAGCGGAGATATAATAGTTGCCGGAAAGAATTTCGGCTGCGGCTCATCAAGAGAACATGCGCCGGTAGCTATAAAAGGCGCAGGGATCTCATGCGTGATCGCCAGAAGCTTCGCCAGAATATTTTTCCGCAACTCCTTCAACATGGGTCTCCTCATTTTTGAGTGCGCACAAGCGGCGGAAGAAATCGCTGAAGGAGACATTGTGGAGGTGGACGCCGACCAAGGTGTCATCCGAAACGCGGTCACAGGAAAAACGTATAGCGTTGCCCCTATTCCGCCGTTCATGAAGGAGCTTGTCCAGGATGGGGGCCTGATACCACATATCAGAAAACGGGCGGAACGTTCTGCAGGCTGAACACTCGGTATTGTTGTAGGAACTTATCGCGGCGAAAGCTCCCCTGAAACTTCACGAGCATCGAAAACCAGGACATTCGGAGAGCAAATTAGCCGCCCTAATCATAATAGGAATTGGCGCTTCGATTAAGTTTCATGGTATAATGCACGCGGTTGGCAATTCTTTCAGAAGACATCTGCCGTTTCCAAAACTACCCCATATTCTCGAAGGTAGATGTTAGCGCCAAGAAACATGCATCGCGGGTTGCCTGGTCGTCCGGGAGGTTTTGAGCAGTGCGCGTTCTTATGATTACTTCGGAGGCGACGCCATTTGCGCAAACAGGCGGCTTGGGGGAGGTCCTCTCTGCTCTTCCAGCGGAACTTGCGGCTCTCGGACTGCAAGTCGATGTCTTAATGCCCAAATATCGTGGCATAGTTCCTGAAAAATATGGAATTAAGGAGACGAATCTCTCCATTGAATTGACTCTCAATGCCAAGAGAGTCTCAGCAAAGATATGGCAACTTCAGGAGAGACCGGACCTACGTTATCTGTTCCTGGAATGCGACGATTACTACGACAGAGAATATCTCTATGGCTCGCCCGAAAAAGACTATGAAGACAATGCAGAGCGTTTCGTGTTCCTGTCAAGGGCGGCCATCGAAATGTCGATTTTCAGTAATACGCGTTACGACGTGTTTCATTCACATGATTGGCAGGCCGCCCTCACTCCGGTCTATCTCAGGACACTTTACGCTGGTGTGAGCCGTCTGGAAGAAAGCTCGTCGGTTATGACCATCCACAATTTGGGTTATCAGGGGATCTTTTGGCATCTCGACATGCCCCTTGTGGGTGTAGGATGGGAGTTTTTTACGCCTAAGCATATGGAGTTCCATGGCAGGCTTAACTTCCTCAAGAGTGGTATAGTCTTCGCGGACGCTGTGAACACGGTATCGCCGGGATATCGGAATGAAATTTTGACCCCGGAGTTCGGTTTCGGCCTCGAGGGGGTGCTCCAGGAAAAGCATGAGCGGCTCTCCGGTATCTTGAATGGTGTCGATTACAAAATCTGGAATCCTGCCACAGACTCCTTCATCGCTGCCAACTATCATCCCGAAGATTTGGCTGGTAAGGCCATGTGTAAGGCCGACCTGCAAAAAGTTGCAGGATTGCGAGTTCGGCCTGGTATCCCAGTTATCACGGTGGTCAGCCGCCTGTCGAATCAGAAGGGTGTGGATATGCTTCTGGGAGCCATTCCCTCGCTGATGAAGCAGGATTTGCATCTCGTGCTTTTGGGTACTGGTGAAGCCCGGTATCAGGCAGCGTTTAAAGAAATCGCCAGCCGTTATCCGGGTAAGATAGGGATATTTCTAAAGTACGATTACGCTCTCGCCCATAAGATCTTCGCTGGAGGTGATATGATCCTGGTACCGTCAAGGTACGAGCCTTGCGGGGTCAATCAGCTCTATGCCCTTAAATATGGGTCCGTGCCTATAGTTCGAGCCACGGGAGGGCTGCAGGATACTGTGGAAGAATTCGATCCGCAACGCGAGGCCGGTACCGGATTCAAATTCATCACTCCGGAACCGTCGGAACTTGAATCAACGTTGGTCAAGGCTTTGAAAGTGTTCCGGGAAGACCCTGCCTCCTGGCACAGATTGATGCTCCGCGGTATGAACAAAGATTACTCTTGGAACCGTTCGGCTGCTGAATATGCGCGACTCTATGAAAGTGCCATTCGAGATAGGCACGACTCTCTCACACGGGCCTAGATCGGCTGAGGCAATCTTGAGAGGTTGAATGGTGTCGAGGTATCCCACGGCCTCCAGGATCACCACCCCAAACTAAGCAGAGAATAAAGACCAAATCCCAGTATGATCAACCCCGACAGTCTGTTGAGCCACTGCAAACGGTGAAACTCCAACTTCGTGCGGAATACGGCGACTCCGCTGCTCAAGATGAGCCACCACAGACTTGAGCCCAAAAAGATCCCCGTCACCAAGACTCCCGCAGAGTGATAGTTTCCGCTCGCATTCGCCAACCCCAAGCCGGCGAATATGGCCGTAAAAGAGATGATCGTCATCGGGTTGGTGAGGGTCAGGAAAAACGTCGAGCAATAGGCTGCGACGAGTCCAGAGCGACTGGAATTGGCCGTTTGTGCGGCAGATTTCTTCAGAAAGATCGCAATGCCCAAATAGCAAAGAAATATGCCACCGATTAATTGAAGCCATCCCCGTTGACCCACCAGAAAGTTTGAAACAAACGTAAGGCCGAATCCCCCGATGCTGCCATAGATCGCATCTGCAGTAGCGGCGCCGATACCGGAGACGAGGCCGGATGCACGCCCTTCGTCCAGTGTCCTCCGAATGCACAGTACGCCGATAGGACCTACGGGCACCGCGATCGAAAGGCCGATAATGATCCCACTGATTAAGAAACTGAGGTCCATCTTCCTCCGGTCTACATGGGGCGGGGTTTCTCACGAGCAATTTGCTCCCCGCTTTCTTTTGGCTAAATCTTCTTTGCCAGCGCGGTGTAACGCGGTTCCACGATTCTGTTTTCAACGGCCATTTGAAGTGCTTTGGGGCTTCCCACCAGAATGACCAGTTCTTTTCCCCGCGTCATGGCTGTATAGAGCAGATTTCGCCTCAGCAGCACGTAATGCTGCGTGCTCAACGGAACGATGACCGCGCGATACTCGCTTCCTTGTGCCTTGTGAACGGTCACGGCATACGCGAGTATTATCTCATCCAATTCCGAGACATGATAGGAGACGGCCCTACCGTCGAAATCCACCACCAGCTCTTCCCATTCCGGATCATATGAGACAATCCTGCCAACGTCGCCGTTAAAAACTTCTTTATCGTAGTTGTTCCTGACCTGCATAACCCGGTCACCCACGCGAAATTTATCTCCTTTAATCAAACGACCGCGCGGGTTCAACATTTGCTGCAGTTCTCTGTTCAGGTTCTCCGTGCCGACAGTTCCTTTGTGCATGGGACTCAGGATCTGGACATCCTCGACCGGATCAAAGCCAAACCTGGCGGGTATACGCTGACACACCATTTCCTTTATGAGCCGCAAAGCTTCGTCCGGGTCCTCTTTTTCGATCATGTAAAAATCCGGTTCGTGACCTTCCACTTCTTTCTGGGGGATCTTGCCCGCGTTTACCAAGTGAGCGTTTTCAACGATCAGACTGGCGCGGGCCTGCCTGAAAACCGTTTGAAGACGCACCACAGGAATTCTTCCTGCGTCTATCAAATCAGCCAACACATTACCGGGACCCACTGATGGGAGCTGATCCGCGTCACCCACCAGAACCAGGCTGCTTTGAGAGTAGATGGCGGACAGAAGATAATGCATCAGGGAGATGTCAACCATGGACACCTCGTCCACAATGACGAACTCAGCTTCCAGAGGTCTTGAAGGCCCTCTTTGAAAGCCCCCTTCCGCAGGCGAGTATTCGAGGAGTCTGTGGATTGTCTTGGCTTCTCTTCCCGTAGCTTGGGCAAGTCTTTTGGCAGCCCGACCGGTTGGCGCTGCCAGGACCACTCTGATTTTCTTGGCTTCAAGAATGTCGATCAAGCACTTTAACAGGGTGGTCTTTCCAGTTCCAGGGCCCCCTGTGATGACCATTACTTTGTATTCCAAGGCCGCGGCCATCGCTTCTTTTTGGGCCGATGAGAGGGTGATCTCATTCTTCCTTTGAATCCACTCAATGGCCGCATCCACCTTGATCGGGGGAAGAAACCGCGGGGCCGAGATCAGATTTCGTACCTTCGTAGCCACGGAATTCTCCATTGATGCCATGGACGCGGGATAGACGCGGTCGTCCTCCATCACGCATTCCCGAGATGCAATCAGCTCATCCAGCGCCTTTCCGAGAGTGTGGAAATCTATCCCCAGCAATTCGCGGGCTTTTTCCAGCAGGCCGGACCGAGGATAATAAACATGCCCTTCACCCTGAAGCACATCGAGAGCATACAGGATGCCGGCGCGTGCCCTTTTGGGCGATCGCATGTCGATGCCTAGGCTGCCGGCTATCTTGTCGGCGGACCTGAATCCGATGCCGCGGATGTCTGTCGCCAGACAGTACGGATTATTGGAAACCACCTGAATTGCGGCTTCACGGTATTTCTTAAATATTTTGAAAGCATAGGTGGTGGAGACTCCGTGCGTCTGTAAAAAAAGCATCACTTCCCTGATGCTTTTTTGCTCCTGAAATGCTTCAGATATCTGGTGACCGCGTACTCGGCCTATTCCGGGTACTTTCAAAAGCTTTTCAGGCTCCTTCTCGATTACCTCAAGAGTGCCCTCACCAAATACGGCAGTGATCCGTCGAGCCATTTCCGGGCCTATTCCTTTGACGAGACTCGACGCCAGATACTTTTCGATACCCTTGACTGTGGAAGGAGCACGAGATTGCGCGCTGACAAACCGGAACTGTTCGCCGAACTTTTTGTCAAACTCCCATTGGCCTTGCAGGACCAGCGTTTCGCCTGGGTGCGGTTGGGCCAATGACCCAACTATGGTGACCGGCTGACGACGACCGCGCACCACGAGCCGGGCGACAACGAAGTCGCTTGTATCATTTGTGAATACGAGGCGGTCAAGAACACCTTCAAGGGTCTCAAGGCGATCCGAGCCTCTTTTATCCGGCGCCGCGGCCATGTGCTGATTCCTGTAAAATGTTTTTCTATGAACCGGAATATTAAAATAAAATTTTTGAAAAGCTAGACCTGGATCGTTAAGCGACCCAAGGATTGAAATAATTTACTCGATGCCGTGATTGACGCATAGGAGCATTGAACAAATTTGCGTGAAGGCGGAAGTGCCGATCAAGATGTAACGTGGCGAGGTGGTGAGAAAACAGAGGGCAATGTCGATAAGGTTGATGTCAGAAGCCGCAGCGGGGGAAAATCCTGACAAGTTTCCCCGCGCTGCTTCTTCACACAAGACCATACCCCATTAAGTGGTGAGTTTGGATAAAACTTTACCAGAGCAGGCTTGGGCCGCCGGTTATTCCGCCCAGCAAACCCGCGCACAGATCAAAGCAAGGCAGTCCGGTCAGCAAGCCATCGTATGCCCCAGGGCCATATCCGTATCCCGGCCCACATGGCGGTGGGGCGCACACTTTTGTGGGGTACGGCCTGGGACCACATTGATAAGCTGGAGGCGGGCAACCGCCCGGTCCCATGGTGTTACCTCCAAGGAGGCTCCCCACAACAAGAAATGGCAATGCGATAACGCCACCACACAGACCCGGCAACGGAGCGTCACCCCAATAAGCGCAAGGATTACCACCAACCGCACAAGGTTTAGCAGGATAGGGCGTCGCGCACGGCGCGGCATACGGCGCTGCGGGAGGCCCGCCCGCCAGTGCAAGGCACGTAAAGCTCAGCATCATAAGGCTGAGAACAATTGTGAAGACTCTCTTAACCATCATACCCTCCTTTATTCTTAGAAATCGCTCAACACGTTTCGGGTGTGCCGGCGTAGGGACTGGTGGGATGCCTCTTCCCCGTCTGTTCCTGGTGGCGCAGGTACCACGGTCCATCTGGCGTGTCAAGTAAAATATTTGATGTTGAGCTGTTACGGAATGGTTGCCATATATACAATGAATTACAAAATACAACATCTTGTAATAACAACATTTATTTTAATGATAACAAAAACTATAGTTTCTCTTGACTTGAAGTCCAACAATAGGAATCATGTAGAGAATTCAAGACCTCGGACCCTCTGGAACGTTCCAAAGGTGACATCAAAATGGAGTATTGATGAAAAATTTGTCCAATATAGTCATATTTCTCATATTAATTGTGGTCTTATCGAGAGCACTCCCAAGCTTCGGAGGGGTAACCCCCGAACAGATTTACCAGCCTACGATCGATTGGAATGATCTGATCGGTACCTGGGAAGTGCTCCCTGAAGATAATCCGCTCGACGAAAAGGCGAAGACCGACCGCAGACAAGCTGATCGCATGCTCATGACGTTGAGAAAAGACGGCACGTGCAGGGTATTCAGTAAAGCACATCCCATGGGATCTGACGGTCTATGGACAGCAGAGGATCATCGTATGCTCATCACTTTTCCCAACGGAAACAAGGTTGATTTTTATGTCTACGGAATCAAAGCTGATTTTATGATAACGCTCTCTCCGATAAAGGACGGCAAAGACCTGCTCTGGTCACGAGTCAAATGATATCAAGTCGCCTGTGCGCTAAGGCAAAATTCTTTAGCGACAGGGTCTAGCGGTGACTCGGTAAGAATATTCGGTCGCAAACCCGGTCGCGTGAGCGCTGCATAGGCTCACACCTCGTTTTCTTTTGGCATCACCTGAAAAGGCGGCCCTCACCAACATGTTGTTGCTTTGATTAGGAATCGGAGCAATCTGTCCGATCCGACCACCCAAGCTACCCGAATCATAATCCGTTACTGCACAATATGTGTAGCTAAGGCATGACCATTTCGCAAGTACCCGAGATGGCACGGAATTCTATCCGTACTCACCGGCCTTTCGTTGTACACAAAAGCAATTTTAGTCTTCCAATATGTCGATGATCGCGGAATTTCTTTCGACAACAGACGACTAATGTCGCATACTCAGATTGCTTTACATCATGTAAAAGAATTCGACAGCCCGAGTCGGTGTTGGTCACCATCTGACTATTTTCAACAGAAGGGAAGACTAGGCTCATAGTAACTTGAGCCCCGATTGTCGGCGTGGTACGACGATTGCGTAGACCATATTCACAAGAAATGACCGTGGAGATCCAACTCATGGAAGAACAAGTGATAAGCGCCGCGACAACAGGAAACTATGACGAAATGAAGCGACTTCTCGTCGCAGGAGGAGATCCCAACGCTCGTGATGAGTTTGGTTGGTCAGCGCTGATGTGGGCAGCGGCTATGGATTTTCCAGAGATCGTCTTGTTGCTCCTGGAACATGGAGCCAATCCGGATGTGAAGGACCAGTACGGCGCCACGTCTGTTATGAAAGCCTGTCGCAGAGGTTTTCTTGAAGTTGCTAAACACCTTATCGCGCATGGAGCGGATGTTAATGCAAAAGACGAGTTCGGCTGGACCTCGCTGATGCGAGCGGCGCGACGAGGACACTCTGAAGTGGTGAAACTTCTACTGGAACGAGGAGCCAATCCGGAGGATACGGACCAGTATGGGGCGACCGCTCTCATTATGGCCGCTGCAGAAGGCCATACCAGCGTGGTAAAGCAACTCTTGCAGAAAGCCGCTGACATTAGGGCCGTTGACAGGAATGGCTGGACCGCTTTGATGTGGGCCACTTCCATGCACCATACGGATGTTGTCAAAGTCTTGCTCGAATACGAAACTCGGTAACACAACATACCCGTCCCTGTGCGAGGTGACAGGTCGATTGCTTCGGCCGAAGCATCATGTGGATGTTTCTTAGCACCGACCTCATCGGAAAAGGCTTATCATGCAAGATGGGCCTGCGCATGGAAATTTCTGGCATTCTGTTACTAGACAATGCTTCTTCTTTATGCTACGAATCCCCTGAGGGTGAATTCCATCGACCGGATGAGATTTGTATCAAAGGAGGATTGACTTATGAAGAAGTTGGTATTGATCGTTGTTCTGACCGTGTCGCTGGGCCTTATGGGCGGCATTTGTATGGACCAGGCCTCTGCCTTTTTTGGTGGCTTCGGTAAGGGATTCTGGGGTGGAGGCGGATGTGGCTATGCCGCACCCTACAATTACGGCATCACTCCGTATTGGGCCTATGGCCCTGGCTGCGGCCCCGTTTATTGGGGATGCCCGATGAAGAAGAAAGCCGGCAAGGCGAAAGCGGCACCGGCTGCGCCCAAGCCCGCTCCAAAGAAGAAGTAACGTGTCGACCGAACGACTATACGTTCGATAAAGACATGTCTATCGGGCAGCGGTTTTCAACCCGAAGGGGGAAATCGCTGCCAAATTTGTTCTCCACCGCCGGAGGGAGGAATCCTTTCTCTAGGAACGGTGGCGATGCTTCATTGAGGCATCGCTGCTCGACACTCCCCACGCGCTGCCTCAACGCAACTCTTGACTACTCCGGTTTCCCTGGAAGAGACCGAACTCCACTATTTGACTATTCTGCGACTTGATGCGCGGCATCTATCTTATCGTTTAAAAGAGATACAGCCGCTCTGAGAACTGCCGGGTTGAAGGAAAATTCAGCGCCGGCTGCTGCGTAAAGCGCAGGCAACGCAACTGTGCCCCCCAAGGCAAGCGCGTTACGATATGCTGCCACAGCAGCGGCCTGATCGCTCAACGCTTTACGCCAGACTTGAGCGGCCCCGAGTTGGGCGAGCCCATATTCTACGTAATAGAACGGCACTGTATGGATGTGTAGTTTACGCTGCCACCCTGTCATTAACTCGTCCTCAAGACCGCTCCAGTCTATCCAGGGAATGAACCTGCGCCACATGGTCGCCCAATAAGCGTCACAGTTGGCCGGATTTACCGATTCGGAAGGGTGTTCATAGACCCAGTGCTGAAAAGCATCAACAACTGCCATATAAGGCCAGAAGAGAATACTCCGTTCAAGATGCTCACACACAGCCCGCGCGCGGTCAGCCTCGGAATAGAACCCACCTTCCGCACGAGTCAGGTAAGGGGAAGCCAAAAACTCCATAGCCATAGAAGCCACTTCGGAAAATTCCATGTTAACCTGCCGTTGCTGGTAATAAGGAAGATGAGCCCTTTCAAAAGCATGAAATGCGTGGCCGGCCTCGTGCAATATCGTCTGAACATCGTCATGAACACCTACCGCGTTCATGAAAATGAACGGCCGTTTGGCCGAAGCGAATTCGGTGCAGTAACCGCCGGGCGCTTTGTTCTTACGATTATCCAGGTCCAATAATTTTTCGCGAATCATGGTATCAAAATGGGACCCGAGCACCGGATCAATCCGGTGGAACACCGATGAAGCGCCCGTCATCAATTCTGAGACGTCTTGGAAAGGAACGAGCGGCGGTCTCCCCATGGGGTCCACTTCCAAATCCCACGGCCGTAACGTTTCAAGCCCTAGGAGCTTGCGTCGGCGCTCGCAAATGCGAACAGCGACAGGAACTACCTCTTGCTCGATCGCCTCATGAAAACGCATGCAATCCGAGGGATGGTAATCAAAACGCTGCATCTGTTTCCATCGAAACGAGCGATAGTCACCAAATCCCGCATTGGCTGATAAATCAAGGCGTACGGCCATGAATTTTCGCCAAAGATCGCCTATTGCATTCCGATCTTCCAGTTGTCGTCTCAGAGCCGCTCGCCAGGCCCCCTCTCTCAATGTTGGGTCTGCGTTCTGGAAGACAGGCTTCAACTGTACAACGGTCATTTCCTGTCCATCCCAGTGCACGGTCTGAGAACCTATTATCTTGTCATATTCCGAAGAAAGCTTGTGCTCTTCTACGTACAAAGGCAGGTTCCGTTCTCGGAAAAGTTCGGCTTCGGCTCGCATTTTAGATTGAGGGACCTCAAAACCCGGCGGCACGACCCCAAACGCCAAAAGCTTTTGCTTTAATTGCTGCTCGGCTTGCTCGGCCCTCGGATAGATGCGATCCAAAAAGTTGTGGTAACGCTGTTCAGCCTCATTATCGGCCGTATCAATCGTTGTAGCCACGTGAAGACGGCTGAACGTTTCATCCAGAAGTTCGCTCACGCGAGTCCAATCCGAGAGAAAATCCTGCAAAGAGTGGGTGTTCAGCTCCCGGTTAGCGAGATCGGAAAAATAAGGCTCGAACTCTGCCCATGACCAGCCTGCCAGCTCAGTTGCTTTTTCAGGTAACGGATCGAACATTAAAACACCCCTTGTAAATTTGCCTGAATCAAGGCGGCGAATGACTTATTCTGATTGTACAGATTAATAGAAGCCCCGATTCCGAACCTTTTGTCAACTCTTAACAGGAATGACGAGAGCAGCCGACAAATTGTGAAGTCAGCACGCCCGGCTCGGAGGAAATTATTCAGATCAACGATCTTGAATTTGCCGTCGAATTCTGTGCCGGGTCGAGGTCACAGGTCAGGACATCACGATGCCACCTCCTGTGAACAACGTTTTCTTCCTTACGTTGATCGCATGATTGCTGGCGACAAACGGGGCATTCCGGGTCTGTGCATGGATCCAGGTGGATCAAGATCTCCGCCAGTCCCTGGAAATGCCGATCAAAAATGTTTTCCAGTTCTTTCACTTCATTATGTCCGTCTTCCAGTGGTGTCTCACGTGGCAAGATAAGATGGAAATCCGCGTGGACGAGCTTGCCTGATCTCCAAGCCCGGAGCCGATGAACATCGATCCATGTATCCTTGCGATGACGCTCGAGGACGTCACAGATTTCCGTCAACAGTTCCGGGTCAGACGCGTCCATGAGACCTCCGAATGCCTGACGAACAATCTTGACACCCATAATAACAATGCTGACTCCGACAATGCACGCCACCAATCCATCGATACGATAATAACTGGTGAGATAAACCAGCGCCAGCCCAATGAAAACCCCTGCGGACGTGTACACATCGCTCAGGACATGCCGACCGTCGGCCTCCACCAAGAGGGACCTAGTTCGTCTTCCTACCCTGATCAGCACTATTCCGAGACCCAAGTTCACCAAGCTTGCAGCCAAGAGAATGAAAAGGCCGAGATGAAGTTGAGGAAGCGGTTGGGGGCTCATGATCTGTCGCAGGCCTTCCACGAATATTCCAACCGCTGAAAGGATTATCAATGCCCCCTCAAAGCCGGCCGAAAAAAATTCGATCTTGCCATGGCCATAAGGGTGGCTCTCGTCAGGAGGTTTAGCCGAAAGAATAAGGCTTCCAAACGCAAAAGCCCCTGCCACGACATTGATTATGGATTCCAGGGCATCAGAAAGAATAGCGGACGAGCCAGTGATCCAATATCCATAAAATTTTAGTGCCATGACGCCGAAGCCGATACAGACGGCTGCCGCCATTATTAAAATGCCTGACCTGGCGCTATCTTGTCCCGCTGAATTCATTTCGAATGTAAGTCTCTCCAGATTCGATCAGTAAAAAACAGACTCTAATTTCCTTCATGTCGCCAGAAACAAGACCACCAAGAAGATATCTGATTACTGATCGAGAAAACTGAACCATCAATTACAACAGCTCTGTAGCCGCCCAGCCTGAGTCATATTGTATTGTCGATCAAACATCTCGCAAAGCTGCAAGTCAACAATGGGTCAGCGCTCAACTTGTTGCTTGGGGCCTGATCTCACCGTCAGTACCGGACAATTCGCGGTCCTTACTACATTTTCGGCTGTGCTGCCGAGAACGAGATGCTTAAGCCCGCTCCAGCCATGCGTTCCCATGATCACGAGGTCAACCGACTCTTCATCCACGGCCCGCGCGATCTCCTCGGCCGGCGCGCCGGTTCGGAAAAAAGCCCTAACCCGTTTTAGTTCGCTTTTGCAGTCTTTAACTATCAAATCAAGTTCTTGCCGGACACCTTCTTCGATGTTCTTCTTGAGTAAGCCCATGTCCACAGGGATCCTGTCTTCCAATGTTGGGTATCCAAGCAGGCGTGAGTTAACTACATGGAGAATCAATAGTTCGGCCTTAAAGGCCTTAGCATATTCCAGTGCAGAGGCCTGTGCGGGCACGGAATTTTCCGAAAAATCCGTGCAGACAAGGATTTTCTTCGGAACCATTATCGTAACCTCCTTTCCTGAATTCCCGACAACAGATCAGGTTCCGGTGGGAAGATCCGGACGGGCTCCTTGATTGCGGCCTGCTTCAGCTCAAATATCAGTTCTCCTTTTGAGATAGTTCCACAAATCCAAGCATCTTTTCAGCCATGTCTTTGACGTGCCTACTGAGAGATTGGGCCGATTCCAGCACGTCTAGATAAACGGAAGATGCACGAGGCGCGCAAGTTCCGTTTAGCAAACGCTCGACGTGGGCCAACTGCCAGTCCTGGCATATTTCATCAAGATGTTTTGACTGCGCCACCACGTGTTCCAGCAGGAACCTGTTCGGAGCAATGAGCGTATCTCGGAAGTTTATCATCATGTCCATCATCAGCTTGAAGGTTTGTTCGATCTCCTCATTGGCCATATCACTGAAATTCAGATCATCGGCGCATTTGATCTGCCAGCAATTTCCAATGCGCTCCAAATAGTTGCCGACCCGCCCCAAGTGGTCGGGGAACAAAATGAAAGCTTTGCACTCCCTCGCAGGAATGGTCGTGGAGCACGTCAAATTTGTCAGAAGCAATTGTTGTTGCTGGTCCACCTCGAGCGCCAGTTTATCCCAACCGATGAGGTCTTTCTGGTCGCAGGTCGCCGCGTACGCCTCACGAATAAGGCGAATCATCTCGATTATTTTGCTCAAAGAGATTATCAAGCCTTCTTCAAGCGTGAAGGTTTCGGAAACCGGCTGTTGATGTAGATCCTCAAGTCTCGCGGCTTCGGAATCCAGTTTCGGGCTTATTATCCGAAGGGGATTAAAAAAGACGTGTTTGTCTTTCACGACAAGATATCTCCTCTCTTGGCATTTCGCCTAATGACAACCTTGATGTTTGACCGCGCCGCCTGCATCGGAGAAACTGCCATCTTTCGCTGTTTCACATCCCCAATGAAAATTTAAGCAGTGTCATGCCCCCCGTCCATCGTCATTGACAAAAACCGTTTTGAGCACAGAATCGAGCGGCTTCCAGTGATTGTTGTCAGGATTATACCATATTCTTTTTTGCAGTTTTTGTGATATGTGTGTATGTGCCAGGAAACGATAAAGCTTGCTCTTGCATAAGCAATGGGCGACTAGTTGCTTGAAACCCATAGCGGCAGACAATATTTCGAGGCCGGGATGAATTTTAGACGATCGGTCCGCAGTGTCTTCAGCGGGCTTCTCGACATTCCGGAAGAGGGGACCTCGCCGGAACGTTACAGAATATTGCGCCGCAATATTACCGTCCTCATGTTGGTCACAACCATTGTTCCTCTAGTACTAATGGCTGCGATCAATTACTATCAGTATCAAGCTGCCCTAAAGGACGAGATCCTGGCCCCCCTGCGCGCCCTAATCAACAAGACGAAACATTCTTTCGAACTTTTCCTTGCGGGTCGCCTGTCTACTGTGAGCTTTATTGCTTCCGCTTACACGTACGACGAACTCGCGGATGAAAAAAATCTCGGGCGAATTTTTCGAGTGTTGAAGAAAGAAATCGAAGGCATCGTAGATATCGGTCTTATAGATTCCAGCGGTAACCAGGTGAGCTATGCGGGCCCTTATGAGTTGAAGGGTAAAAACTACTCGGACCAGGCATGGTTTGAGCATGTGAAGGTCGCGGGAGTTTACATCAGCGATGTATTCATGGGATATAGGCGGTTTCCTCACATCGTCATGGCGGTAAGGCACTTTTCGGAATCCGGGGAATGGTGGATTGTCCGAGTGACTGTCGATACCACCAGATTCGATGACCTCATAGCGTCCATGGGACTGGATACCAAGACCGACGCTTTTTTGATAAATCGGGAAGGAATCTTCCAAACCGGCTCCAAGTTCTATGGAAAGGTACTCCAGACTTGGCCGATGAATATCCCCCCCGTGAGTTATGAACCGAATGTGATCGAGTTAACGGACCCTCAGGGACGGGACATCTTGATGGCTTACGCTTACTTCAACCGTGGTGATTTTGTTTTGATACTTTTGAAGCCCAGGGGAGAAGTGCTGCGGTCCTGGTATACTCTTAAGAGTGAGTTACTTATGGTTTTCTTGATCAGCGTCGCCATTATCGTGATAGTGGTGTTGCGTCTGACGGGTTTGCTCATAGATCGGATGAAACAGAGTGACGATAAACGAGAACTCGCTTTGAGAGAAATAGAACACTCACACAAGCTGTCCTCTATCGGACGGCTGGCCGCGGGGGTTGCCCATGAGGTTAATAATCCTCTCGCTATAATTAATGAAAAGGCCGGGCTCATGAAGGACCTAATTGAATTCGCCCCGGCGTTTCCTGACAAGGAAACTTTCCTCATGCCGATTCGATCTATAATTCAGTCGGTCGAACGCTGCCGCGCTGTAACTCATCGCCTTCTCGGCTTCGCGAGGAGGATGGATGTGGAGATCGAGATTCTCGATCTCAATGAGCTGATCAAGGAAGTACTAGGATTTCTTGAGAAGGAAGCCCTGTATAGAAACATCAAGCTGGGACTGCATCTGGTGCCGGACTTACCGCGAATAGCCTCTGATCGTGGACAGTTACAGCAGGTATTTCTCAACATTCTTAATAATGCCTTTGCTGCAGTACAGGACGGTGGAAACGTATCGGTGGCTACGTGGGAAAAAGATATTGATACCGTGGGAGTTACTTTTCAGGACAATGGTCAAGGCATGTCCGAAGAAACACTAAAACATATTTTTGAACCTTTTTTCACAACCAAAAAGGGGAGAGGAACGGGCCTGGGACTATCCATTACCTACGGAATCGTCAAGAGACTCGGTGGTGACATTGACGTTCAAAGTAGGATTGGAAAGGGGACCAGGTTTACGGTTTACTTGCCCAAGAAGGCCGGGGAGGATTCGGGGACGTAGATGAAAAGCTGGAAAGTGCTTCTGGTGGACGATGAGAAAGAGTTTGTCTCGACTCTTGCGGAAAGATTGCGTCTCAGAGGCATTCAAACCAATGAAGCTTACAACGGTGAAGAAGCTCTTCGTCTCGTTGCGGATGCCGAGCCGCAGGTGGTGGTCTTGGATGTGATGATGCCGGGGATGGGCGGCTTGCAAGTCCTCGAAAGGATTAAGCACGATTATCCTAACATAGAGGTAATTCTTCTTACGGGGATCGGCGGCACTAAAGAAGGAATCGAAGGCATGCGATTGGGCGCATTTGATTTCTTGGTCAAGCCGTTACAGATTGAAGAATTAATTCAGAAGATTGGGGCCGCGATCCAGAAAGCCGGTGGGGGCCAGCTTGATTGATACTGATTTAAGAGAAACGGCGTTCATGGGAAAAATAACCGCTGGAGTGACCCATGACATAAGAAATGTCTTGGCCGTCATCCGGGAATCAGCCGGCTTGTTGGAAGATTTGCTACTTGCCACAAACGATGGTTCCTTCCCACCTCGGGAGAAATTCCAGGCGGTTCTCGCCAGGATTGGGAAACAAGTCGCTCGCGGCGTGGATCTCATCAACGCGCTGAATCAATTCGCGCATAATCCGGATCAGCCCACGGCACAAATAGATATAAATCAAGCACTTGATCAACTTGTTGTCCTCAGTCAACGTTTTGCTTTATCAAAACGGGTTTCCCTCAAGGCCATCGCGTCGGATCGACCCATATTGCTCTCCTGTGATCCAGTCAAGCTGCAGATGATTGTTTTTCAGGGCATTGATCTACTTCTGCACGTCGTCTCTGCAGGCGCCGCCATCGAAATTCGACCTATAGCCGGCAGTTACGGCAATGTAAGGGTTGAATTCTCTAGTAAAGGAGCCGAAGAAGTTGAACCGCACCGACTGAACGACGCTGTCGCGTTACCATTATGGGAAGCTTTGATCGCATGCGCGGAAAATTTTGATGCAACTCTAGAACAAGGAGTTCCGCCGGTCTGGTTCGCTATTGTCCTCGGATGCCATGATAAGTAGACAAGCGGACTGGCGCAATCAAATGGGGCTGGTTAAGAAAATCGGTTAGGTGAGCACCTCAGCTAACGGTTGTGTTCCCGCTGATTATGTTACATAATACTTCAAGAGAGGGTTTGAACACTCTGATAGGGTCAAGAAATAACTGAACTTCGCAATCAATCGACGGAAACCGGAGGAAGCGGGCATGAGTATGTTGACGGACAAATTGGAAAATTGGCTTTCCGCTGTGGCCTTTGCCGAAGCCGGTGAACATGAGACAGCTATCGCGATGGTGGGTATAAGCCCTATGAAGGCTAAAAGCAGGGCTGGTTTGTTGGAAACCCTTAACAAATACTTTAGCGCAGGTGCTTTCGCTGAAGAGGACTGCCGAGAGACAGCATTGGAAATACTGGACGCCGGCGCCAAAAAGAACTCTTTTCTGGAAAAAGTTGGACTCACAAACGTGAAAGTCTGGTACGGGACTCTTCCCTCCGAGCAGGCATCCTTTCTTGAAGAAATCGGTCTCACCGGCGTGCGCGTTCGGTTCGCTACATTGACAGTCTAAACTCCCGGGTGTCTCTAACCTGGAGGGTCGAGCTTTCACTTTTACATAATTATTGACGGTGTCGTAACGCGTTTGTTACCCTGCACGCGGTTCCCGGCCGACCAATTCGGCCGATCAGCCTGTTTTCTAAATGCGCGGCTGTAAAATCGATTTCTCCTTCATGGAAAACAAGCGAGATCGGGGGACACCGTATTTTGGCAGAACATCGCGGGCTGGGGCGTTCCTCGGACGCCCATTCAGGATGAGGTCAATTGTCTGAGGCAATAATAGATAGTTCGAGAGGTCCAGGACTGGCCGATGGGCCGCTCTCAACGGAATCAAGTGGAGCAAGAGCATGAAAGAATTCAAAGTCCTAATGGTAGATGATGAGGAAGATTTCGTAAAAACACTCTCTGAACGCATGAAAATGCGTGACCTCGATTCCGATGTGGCCTTGGACGGTGAGCAAGCTCTGCAACGAGTGGAGGATGACATACCGGATGTCATGGTTCTCGATCTTAAAATGCCGGGTATCGACGGTTTGGAGGTCCTGCGGAGGGTCAGAAAAGCGTATCCTCAGATTCAGGTCATCATACTTACCGGCCATGGATCCGAAAAAGATGAGGCTGAGGCCCGCCGTTTGGGAGCTTTCGAATATTTGCAGAAGCCGGTGGATATTGAAAAACTCTTACACACTTTGAGGCAGGCGTACAAGAAAAAGCTTGAAAGTGCAATGGCTGCGGCTGCTTTCGCAGAAGAAGGGGAATTTCAGACCGCGAAGGAAATCTTCGACGAAGCAAAAAAAGGCAAATAATGCAGAAGGAAAGCCTTTGAATATAAAAGTGCTTTTGGTCGACGACGAAGAGGAATTCGTGGAGATACTGGCCGAACGTTTGGAGTTTCGGGGATTCAGTGTAAGTACGGCATTCAACGGAGACGATGCTGTTTCGTGCCTGAAAGAGCACGAACCCGACGTAGTAATACTTGACGTGCTTATGCCCGGCAAGGACGGCATACAGACATTAAAAGAAATCAAGCAAATTAATCCCCTTGTAGAGGTCATAATGCTCACTGGCCATGCCACGGTCGGAACGGCCATCGAGGGTATGAAACTGGGTGCGTACAATTATCTGATCAAGCCTTCAGATACGGAAGATCTGGTGGCCAAGATAATGAAGGCTTATAAACTAAAATCCGAGCACGAAGAACGAATCAGAAGCGCGGAACTTGAGAGCGTCGGGGAAATGTGAAACGTGTAAGCTCTATTGAAAGAACGTTTCCCAATAACTGATCCCGCAATAACTGATTCCCGCCGCTGGTTATTTGGCGCCCCCGCCGTGGACTCCGGCACCGGATCCGACCTCCAAGTCAAATGAGCTTGGACGCCAGTGCGTTTCTGCTAAATCTCTTGCCATGTTGCGGCAAATCTTCTAATTTTTTTGGTTGCCGAAGGACAAAGGGGTCGGAAAGTTCAATACTAGGTCGCGTTCGAACAGTGAACAATGTGTAAAATCGGGCACGGACCTGAGCGCGCTCAGGTCCGTGGCGCCGCGATGCCGATGCTAATTGATCACCCGAGTGCCACTGACCCCGCGAGACGCTGGGTCAGTGCTGATTTTTGACCGAAGTCATCTTCGCCGTTTGAAAGCGAACTCGTACAAGGCATGTTTCAATGCCGGCGGCCCAGCATTCCGCACTTGGCGAGCATGCCCATGAAGTGAGAGTCAGGAGCTTAGTATGGAGCGAATGGGGAAAGCGTGCTTGGTTGTAATTCTTTTGCTTATAATGGCGTACTTAATGGTAGGGCCCGCCACCGCTGAGGTGTCGTCAAATGTCGCTCCGGCAGCAGACTCCACTCCATGGTGGTTCTGGGCGCTGACGCTTCTGGTTGTATGTTTCATAATGGGAATAGCCGCGGTCCTGGGGGGCGTGGGCGGTGGCGTCCTTTTTGTTCCGATAATCAGCGGTTTCTTTCCGTTCCATCTCGATTTTGTCCGCGGCGCCGGTCTTCTGGTGGCTCTGGCTGGGGCCTTGGCAGCAGGTCCAGGCTTACTCAAGATGAACTTGGCCAGCTTGCGGCTTGCGATTCCCGTCGCTCTTATCGCATCAACGTTTTCCATAGTCGGAGCAATGATCGGTCTTGCTCTGCCTACGAACGTTGTTCAGATATCCCTCGGGGTGACAATCCTAGGGATCTGCGTACTGATGTTGACCGCAAAAAAATCCGAGCTGCCTGATGTTCCCCACGCTGACCGTTTGTCCTCGGCTTTGCGGATTTATGGCGTCTACCAGGAAGCGAGCACAGGACAGGTCATTGATTGGAAGATACATCGTACTCCACAGGGACTCATTTTATTCGTGGCCATCGGAATAATGGCGGGGATGTTCGGACTAGGCGCGGGCTGGGCAAACGTGCCCGTGTTGAACCTATTGATGGGTGCGCCGTTAAAGATCAGCGTAGCCACGAGTAAGTTCCTCCTTTCGATTACCGACACCTCCGCGGCATGGATCTACATGAACAATGGGTGCGTAATCCCAATGATAGTCGTGCCCTCTATCATTGGAATAATGTTGGGCTCATTTGTGGGCGTAGCGCTCTTGAGAGTGACAAAACCCGGTCTGGTGCGCTGGATTGTGATCGGTTTGTTGAGCTTCTCGGGATTAAGGGCCCTCATGAAGGGCCTCGGAATTTAGGCTGCGCGCAGACTGTCGCAAAATTTTGGTTCGGAGGCGCTCATGGACGATAAGACGCGAAGATCTCTGCAAGCAGGCCCGGAGCAACTGCTGTACGCGAGTATCCTGGAAAAAGGAATGCTCTTTGGCATGGTCCTGTTATTAATCACTTATATTATTTATGTTGTGGGCATCTTAAAACCTTATATTCCGCTGGCTGATATTCCGAGCTACTGGTCAACGGACGTCCATGATTATCTGCACCGTGCCGGTATAGAAAGCGGATGGTCTTGGGTGAAAATGCTTGGGTACGGAGATTTTCTTAATTTCACAGGGATTGCACTCCTGGCAGGTGTCAGCATTTTTTGCTTTCTATCCATCGTGCCCATGCTCTTGAAGCAGGGTGACAAGTTATATGCATTCTTCGCCATTTTGGAGGTTATCATTCTGGGCGTCGCGGCAAGCGGAGTGCTTGGAACAGGCGGTCACTAGAAAGTCTGCTTCGGTGTAAGCAGCTTGGGGCAAAGGGAAAAAAATCATGCCTATAAATATGAAGGTCAAAGACTTAATGGTACCTATTAGTGATTACGCCGTGACCGCAGCCGACAAGACTTTGGGTGACGCTGTTCCAACTCTCAGAAAACTCTACTGCGAGGTCGAATGGGGGAAATGTACCGAGGCCGGCCACAGAACGATCCTGGTGCTCGATGAGACTGGCGCCCTTGTGGGAATTCTGGATTTCAAGAGCATTTTGGCGGTCCTTATTCCCGAAATTGCAGGCGGATTGACCGCCAAGCTTGAGGCCCTTGGTGTGTCAATTGCTTTCGCTCAAGCGGATACGGCCAATCTGGATGAAGCAAAACTCAGCTTCAGGGCAAGGGTGATAAAAAACGCGGAAACCAAGGTCCGCGACGTGATGCTCAGGATAAGGGGAACCATAACAGCCGATGCGGACCTTCTGGAAGGACTGAAAACTATTTACAGAAATAGAATCACCGTCCTGCCGGTATACGACGGGGACCGACTTGTCGGCGTGTTACGAGATTCGGACCTTTTCCTTGCTGTGGCCGACGTTTTGATGGAGCAGCCGGGTCGTGATTAAACTTCCCAACGAGGATCCCGTTCCAGATGATTTACAATATAGTCACGAACTCCTTCTTCCAGCGTGTGGAATTGTTCGGTGAAACCCGCGGCCCGCAACTTGTCCGTCTGCGCACAAGTATAATATTGATAACGTTTCTCTAAGCCGTTCGGCATGTCAATGTACTCAACATTCCGCGACTTCCCCAGCGCCGAAAACGCTGCTGATGCCAAGTCATTGAAATTGCGTGGAATGCCCGTGCCCACATTGAATATGCCATTAGCCTCGGACTTCTCCAAAAAGAAAAGCGTTACGTTTACCGCGTCCTTGACGTATATGAAATCGCGACACTGTTCGCCGTCTTTATAATCCCCACGATAAGACTTGAAGAGCTTCACCTTGTCGGCGGTCTTGGCCTGAAAATAGGCCCGAATGGCTACGCTACGCATATCGCCTTTATGATATTCGTTGGGCCCGAAGACATTGAAGTATTTGAGACCCACCGCCCGGTCGATGAAGCCGGTCTTCAGCGCCCACAAGTCAAAGGCATGCTTGGAATATCCGTACATGTTGAGTGGCCGGAGCCGCGGAATTGATTTGTGCTCATCGGAATATCCTCGGGAGCCGTCACCGTAAGTGGCCGCGCTGGACGCGTAAATAAAACGAACCCCTGAATTGCCTGCATATCTTCTTGCAAGGGATCGTGAATATTCATAGTTGTTTGCCATCAAGTAATCCGCATCTTGCTCAGTAGTGGAGCTGCAAGCCCCCATGTGGATGACTGCACGGACCCCTTGATCGAAAAGTCCCCGCTCGAGCATGGTTAGGAAATCGTCCTTGTGCTCGTAATCGAGAAAATTCAACTCGATCAGATTTTTCCATTTTTCACCCTGCCCAAGGTGGTCCACAATCAGAATTTTGTCTTCCCCGACCTCATTCAATGCTTTTACAATATTGCTGCCTATGAATCCGGCCCCGCCTGTAACTATGATCAAAGGCTCACCTTTCTGCTGAATATTTGAGAACAGAGTCAAAGGATGGCACGCGCGTGCGTTCTTTTTGTCTTCAGTCGCGGAATTGTCTATCATAGTGGTCCGATGTAAGGCAAGCCGATCCCACGAGTAGCCCGTGTGCCAACACATGCAAGACAGGACAAATGCAATGATCATCCATAACGGCGAAATCAACATAAGCACCAATGGATTCGCGGACTGTGTAAACCTTACTGCTGACTTGGAACAATGTCTTGTGGATTCCAATGTCCGAGAGGGTCTGTTGACAGTAATGATAGCCGGCTCAACGGCCGCAATCACGACGATTGAGTACGAGCCCGGCGTAATCAGGGACTTGCAAAGCGCCCTTGGTCGAATTGCCCCCCAGGACATGGAATACGCACATAATCTTCGCTGGGGCGATGGCAACGGTTTCGCCCATGTTAGAGCTGCCTTGATGAAGCCTTCTCTCGCGATTCCGGTCATTCAAGGAAAGCTGTGTCTAGGGACCTGGCAGCAAGTGGTATTGTTGGACTTCGACAATCGACCTCGGAAAAGATCTGTGCTCGTGCAAATTATGGGGGTTTGATGGCGCGCAAATACATGTTGCAGAATGGATGGGACTTGTGAAGGCCCTGGTCTTTCGAGAAAAGTTAGCTCTTGAAGAGGTGCCCAAAGCCATCCCCGGTCCCGGGGAGGCATTGATAAAAGTGTCCATTGCAGGGATCTGCAAGACGGATGTCGAGATCAGTCGCGGGTACATGGATTTTCAAGGTATCCCCGGACATGAATTCGTGGGAATTGTCGAAAGCTCGCCCGACCCGCGACAAGTGGGGACTCGCGTCGTAGGCGAGATCAACGTCGGTTGCGGGAACTGCTCTCAGTGCCGGCAAGGCCTCGAGCGCCATTGCCTCAGCCGGACCGTGTTGGGCATACTAGGACGCAACGGCGCATTCGCTGAATACCTCACACTGCCCGCGTCGAACCTGGTCTGTGTGCCGGCATCCCTACCGGATGAAAAAGCCGTTTTCGTGGAACCTCTGGCCGCGGCCCTGGAGATCCTGGACCAGGTCGCTATTCGACCCACAGACAGGGTCCTGGTGATCGGAGATGGAAAGCTTGGTTTGTTAGTATCAATGGCGCTTAGGCCCACCGGATGTGACTTGCAGTTAGTGGGAAAGCACCCGAGGAAGCTCGATCTGTTCGCGCGCCTCGGCGGGTCTGTGCAAGTATTGGAACATTTTTCAGGCTCCGAACATGGTTTTGACGTCGTAGTTGAAGCTTCTGGCCATCCGTCCGGATGGGAGTTCGCGTTGAAAATGGTTAAACCGCGTGGAACCATAGTGCTAAAAAGTACATTTCACGGGAGCTTTAATTTTAATCCGGCGCCGCTGGTCATCAATGAGATCACCGTGGTCGGTTCAAGATGCGGCAAGTTTGCACCCGCGCTTCGATTGATGGAGAGCGGAATCATTGATCCCACCCCTTTGATATCAGGAAGTTTTCGGCTTGAAGATATTGAAGAAGCTTTCAAGCGATCAGTCGAAAAGGAATACATCAAGGTCCTGGTAAAAATGACTTAAATTTTGCCTTGTCGCAAGGCGTGTTCAGTCGGCCTTGAAGGGCTCTGCGCCTGGGCTGTCTCTTTTCAAGTTGCATTTTTTTTGCTCCAGCGTTAAAATTCCCGTCGAGGCACAAAATGAAGCCGTTTGTGAGGACATTTTCAGCCGCTCTGATAGTATGGTTTGCTTTGGTGTCCGCTGCAGCCGCCGACAACTTCCCGGACAGGAAAATGACGGCGCCACGGGGGCGAGGGCCTGCGGTCCAGCAGCAGATCTTCTATGGGTATGTGCCTCCTCCACCGATTCGGCACACGTGGCCCGGTGGTTATAAAGTCATCTTTCACGAACTTCTCAACACCCTCTCCGGGCACGTCCTTGGCCAATACTGAAATCCGCACCTTAGCAGTGGTGGAAGGGCTTGTTAAGCCCACAATGAGCTGACACGATCCACTTGCCGAGTTCTCTATAAACTCAATCCGCTTTGCCCTGATGGCCACTCCCGGACTTTACTGCCATCTATTCGTCACCTGTTTCACTAAAGCGGTTGTCAAAATTTTGTCCTATTCTTTTTAACCTTGTACCGTCATTCCAGCCTTCGCCGGGGCGACGATCATGAAAGGTCATTACTTTTGGCAATGGCTATGGACGACTTTTTTGCCTCCTAAAACCGGCCGCTCTTTGACTCTTAACAGGCTGATGATTAAAAAGTTGATTAGATCGCAAAGAGAGGAGGCATTCCAATGAATGGCAACACGCTTGATCCGGCAGGATGCGCATGCAACCCGTTCCCTGCCCCGGCGGCTGGTCAAGGTTGCGCAGCTTGTTCGCCCAACATGATTTTGACCTGCGAGGAGGAAGGCATCTTAGCGAAAATGCGCGAAATTAAAGAACAGGTGCAACCCATTGCCGCTAAGCTCAAGGACATTCAAAGAGAAATGGGCGAGTCCGTGAGCGAATTTGGCCCAGGCGATCTGCAATCGGACTGGCACGTACTTAACGAGCAATTGCTGGAACTGAGAAATCAGTGGAAAACCTGGCAAGAGCGATTGGAAGACGCAATCGAAAAGAAGCTCATTTTTCTCGGCCACCGGGAACCACGATAACTGGTACGTGAGCGCATCTCTCGGAAACCGAAACCTGAGCGCCGAAGGAAAGCCATTCTCCTTTCCCCGGTTGCATTAGCGCACATTAATCTCAAGGGGTCATTTGTCCGCATAGTCAGCTCACCGAAATGTTTAGCTGCCCCTGCTTTATGTTCAGGCCACGTCCCGTTCGTTGTCATCCTTTACTTGAGACAAACAGTGATAGACAATAAACCGGATGCCTCCTATAATAAATCGGCAATACACAGACGGAGAATTTGGTTGTGGAGGACACAATTAAGGAAATCGTCCGGCTGGAAGGCGTGGACGAACGAACTCTTCGAGAGAGCTTTGACAAGGGTACGGCCGCGATTTTCAAGCCGCCGCCCCATGGTCGAGCTGTTGCCGTGGGAGAAAACCTCCGGGTTAAAGTCAATGCCAATATCGGGACTTCCCCGGACCTGCATGATGAGGACCTCGAACTACGCAAGCTGGATGCAGCTATCAAGGCCGGTACCGACACGGTCATGGACCTTTCGACCGGGGGTGATCTGCGGTCCATCCGGCGCCGAATAGTGCGGCAGGCGCCGATTCCGGTTGGTTCTGTTCCCATTTACGAGGCCATAGTCGAGGCGATACGCAAAGGGGGCGGCCCAGAGGCAATGCAGTCGGACGAAATGCTGGACGCCATAAGACTGCATGGTGAAGACGGCATAAGCTTTGTCACGATACACTCCGGTGTGACCCTTGACGTCTTGAGTCACCTGGAAAATCACCCGCGGGTTTGCGGAATTGTGAGTCGCGGCGGCAGCTTCCTCGCCAGGTGGATGCGAGCCCACAAACAGGAGAATCCGCTTTACGAGCGATACGACGAAGTCCTTGAGATTTGCAGACAATACGGCATGGTCATAAGTCTTGGAGACGGGCTTCGACCGGGCGCCATTGCAGACGCAATGGACCCGGCGCAGGTCGAAGAACTGACTACCCTTGGCGAACTCTACCGCAGAGCACGGGTGAACGGGGTTCAGGCCATAATTGAAGGTCCCGGGCACGTTCCTCTCGACCAAATTCCCGCGCAGATGCTCCTGCAGAAGCGGCTATGCGATGATGCGCCCTTTTACGTGCTGGGACCGCTTGTGACTGACGTGGCTCCGGGGCTGGATCATATAACCTCTGCGATCGGCGGCGCCGTCGCTGCGATTTCTGGGGCGGATTTCCTGTGCTATGTCACCCCCACAGAGCATTTGGGACTGCCGGGTGTGGAGGATGTTCGTATGGGGGTTCTGGCCGCGCGAGTGGCTGCGCATGCGGCCGACATCGTGCGCCGACGACCGGGAGCATGGGAGTGGGACCGGATGATGAGCTGTGCTCGCAAGGACCGAAATTGGGCGGAACAGATTCGGTTGTCAATAGACCCGGAACTCGCGCGGGATATCAGAGCACGCACCTGTCCGGGTGATGATTATGAAACCTGCACCATGTGCGGGGACCTTTGCGCTTATAAGGCTGACTCGCCTTCGTGAGCTTCGGCAAGAAAATCTGCCGAGAGGCCGCTGCGTTCCCGTTGGATGTATTCTCTCTCACAAGCGAAGTGTGGAGGCTCAAGAATGGACAGACTGGATCTACTCAAGACATTGGCTGACGGATGTTTCGAGTACTTTCATTCAGCGGGGCTCTCTCCGATAAAATGCAGACAACTGGTAACCGAAAATATGAAGTCCTGGAAAATGTTACCAACTGAAAGACTCCAAGAACTCATAGAAAAAAAAGAATTCACGAATAGACCTTCCTAATCCAAGAACATCTTACGCATCTTATTGAAAAGCCATACCTATTGTGTTGCGCCCTGCGTGCGCAGCAGATTCACGACTTCCCTGTGTGCCCGTCGAGTTGCGGCCTTCAGAGGTGTATCGCCTTCATCGGTCTTGATGTTGGGATCAGCGCCTTGTGAAAGCAGGAGCTTGGCAGCATCCGGCAGTCCTTTGGATGCAGCCCACCACAAAGGTGTTCTGCCCTGTTTGTCCCTCGCGTCTACCTTTGCTCCGCGTTCGATCAAAAGAGTCATCGCGGCAAGGTCACCTGTCTCCGCTGCCAACATCAGGGCGGTCTCACCGTTATCATCGGCCAGGTTAACATCAGCGCCGTGGGCCAGGAAGAGCTTGACCAATTCAAGGTTACGACCGCGTTCCGTTGCAAGGGGAGTGGCCACCGCCGCCATCAACGGAGTGGTACCGTCTTTGCCTTTCGCATTGACGTCGGCGCCACGTTCCACCAGCAGTTGAGCCACGTCAAGCTGGCCCTGCATAGCGGCAAGCCACAGGGGTCCAGGGGAAAGCTGACTCTTGGCATTGGGATCAGCGCCCTTATCCAGAAGGACACACATCGTATCCACGTCGCCCGAGGCCGCGGCAGCCATGAGTCCGGTCAGCCCCTGCTGCGTCGAGTACTTGGCGTCTGCGCCCTCTTCTAAGAGCATGGCCACAATATTCACGTGCCCTGCTGCGGAAGCTGCAATCACGGCCTCGTTCAACTGTTCTTTACTGGGAGAGGGTGATTGAGACAGGGCCTTCTTCAGCCTCTCTATGCTGCCGGTCGATGCTATGGTAGGAAGGTTAAGGGAGGCTCCCCGCTCTGAAAGGAAGGCTATGATCTTTTGCCCCTCGCTTTTACGATCTTGGTTCTTGCTTTGGGTGCACTTCATTGCCTCGTCCATGGCCGTTTTGCCGTACGTGTCACGGAGATCCGAAGCTGCTCCTCGATCAAGCAACAGACGGACTACGGCTGATCGGCAAGTGGCGGCAGCGCCCATAAGAGGTGTATAGCCGGATTTGTCATTGGTCCAGTTAACGTTGGCGCCCCGATCAAGAAGTAGGCTGACAATGTCGGTCCGACCAAACATTGCCGCCATTGTCAAAGGTTCATGGCCGTCCTTGGGATGGAGATCGGCGCCATGATTCAGCAGCATCTCAACGACGTCCTGGTGGCCATACTGGCAGGCCGCGGAGAGCGGGAGCTGTTTGAACTTACCCATGGCGTTTACGTCAGCGCCCCAACGAAGAAGCAGCTTGACTATCTCGGCGCTGCCATGTGTAGCAGCCATTATCAGCGCGTTGACGCCCATATAGTTATTCTGAGCCTTGAAATCAGCCCCTCTTTGGAGGAGTAGTTCCACGATTTCCGATTTCCCGCTCTGTACGGCCATCAAGAGCGGTGTAATCCCTTCTTTGCCTGTGGCATTCACGGGAGCCCCCGCATCGAGGAGCTCGCGAAGCTTATTCACGTCGTTTGATGCGGCATTAAGCAGTTCAGCAGTCAGATCGGGAGTTGAGTCCGCGGCCCTGCCTTGGACCGCTCCGAACAAGAGTAGCGTCATTGTCCCGATCATCCCGAGAAGCCGTATCTTTGAGCTCATAACATCCCCGGCACTTCATGCAGATCACACTCGTTCAATGATAGTGGCCGGGGCCATTCCGCCACCTGTGCAGAGTGTTACAAGGCCGTATCTGCCCTGGGTCCTCTCCAATTCGTGGAGGCAGGTAATCATGAGGCGGCACCCTGAATTCCCGACAGGATGTCCAAGGGCGATCGCGCCGCCGTTGGGATTGACACGCTCCCAATCAGGCTTGAGTTCACGTCCCCACGCCAGGGGGACCGGCGCAAATGCTTCGTTGATCTCCACCTCGTCGATGTCATCCAGCTTCAAATCGGCCATCTTGAGGACCTTCTGTGTCGCAGGAATGGGACCGGTAAGCATCATAACCGCATCTGCCCCTGCGACTGTCGATACGACCACTCTGGCCCTGGGCTTCAGTCCAAGTTCCTGTGCCTTTCGGCCGGACATGAGCAGTATCGCAGACGTTCCGTCAGTGATGGGACTTGAATTACCGGCAGTAATGACCTTGGTGCCGAACGCCGTCTTCAGGCCGGCCAATGCTTCCATCGAAGAGTCAGGTCGAACAGTTTCGTCCTGCGTGAACAACTTCTCCTGACCGTCAGGTCCCTTGATTTTCACTGGGACAATCTCTCTATCGAACCGGCCCTCAAGCTGAGCTCGATGGGCTCGCTGGTGGCTCCGCAAGGCAAATGCGTCCATTTCTTCCTTGGAGATGCCCCATTTCTCGGCAACGAGTTCCGCGGCCTGCCCCTGGTCCACGAACCTGCCACCCGTACGCTTTAGATATGCGGGCCCGACCGGCATTCCGGCCGGTTGACCGTTGGCCAGAGTCAAGTTGAGCCACTCCGCGGCTATTGCGTACTTACTCATGATCTCGCAGCCGCACGCAATCATGCAATCCCGCCAACCGGCTATGATCTGGGCGGCGCAGAAGTTGAGAGCAGTGAGACTCGATCCGCATTGCCTATTTATTGCCACTCCGGGGGTTACATCAGGGAACCCCGCGGCAAGGACCGCCATGCGGGGGAGCGTGAATCCTTGTTCACCCACCTGGGTGACAGTGCCGCCAACCACATCCTCCACCTCTGCGGCATCCACTCCCACCCGATCCACCACTTCTTTCAGGACCAATCCCAGCAGCTCATCGGCTCGGAAGCTCGACAGGCTCCCATTCCTCTTGCCGATCGGCGTTCTCACGGCACTGACTATGAATGCTTCTTGCATGGCTCCTCCGCTTGATCAGACTCAAATCGACACCGCGTGCCACGGTAAGTCGAATGTGGGTGAGAGTTGCGATCCTGGCAGGCCGAGGCATTCTTGCTCATGCGCCAGGAGGCCAAGTTTGATATGCCAATGAGCCGGACGTCGGTAGCCTGTTCCGGCATAGGAGTGACCTTCCCCCAAGTATGTACCACTTGTTAAGTCGGAATTACAGCAGCTTTTATTGCTAGAGGAAAGATAGAGGCAACAAATAAATTCACCACGCGTCACCGTTCATGAGGCCGAGATATACGGATGGACCATCATTTTGGGATTGACTCGCGTTGTATCGCCCTCCCCCTTACCCCCTCCCATCGAGGGAGTCCCGCGAGACGCGGGATCTCCCCCCGCGGGAGAGGGGAGAGAGAGGGGGTCTTCCATGTCCAGCAGAGAGTGTTCGACTCCCCAATCAACTTGCGGGACACTGCACGATTGGGGCGAACTTCATCGGCCACTTAAAGGGAACAGAGCGATTCTCTTGAACCTACCCGCGGGAGAACTGCTTCCTCAGCTCGCGCTTAAGGATTTTGCCGGTTGCGTTCTTGGGCATTTCTTCCACCACCAAGTATTCTTTAGGTACCTTAAAGGGAGACAGCCGCGCCTTGAGAAATAAGTTGAGGTCCTCCGGAACAATTGTTCGTCCCGGTCTCGGCACGACAAAAGCTGCCACCCGCTCACCCCATTCCTTGTCGGGCAATCCGAGAACAGCACACTCCAGCACCTCCGGGACGGTATAAATCACCTCTTCCACCTCCCGAGGATACACGTTTTCACCGCCCGTTATGATCATGTCCTTGACCCGATCCACTATGTAAATGTATTCATTATCGTCAAATACACCCACGTCACCGGATCGAAACCAGCCGCCATCCCAGAATGCTTTCTTTGTGTCTTCCGGATTATCCAGGTACCCTCTCATGACGCTGCGTGAACGGATACAGATCTCGCCCTCTTTTCCCACCGGCACAGGGTGCCCCTCCGCATCCCTCATCTGCACCTCCACACCGGGGCACGCAGTACCTACCGAGCCTACCACATGCCGGTAATACTGGTTCCACGTAACCGGCATTGTTTCAGTCATGCCGTAGCTTTCGTAGATCGTCAGACCGGTCTGTTCCTTCCACTGTCGAACTATCTCACCCGCCATGCTGGCCGCGGCGGAAAAAGAATATCGGACCTTCCCCAACCTTTCCTTGAGTCGGTCTATGGTCAGCAGGCGTGTATAAATTGTGGGCACGGCGAAAAATTTTGTCACCCGGCCCGCGCTTATCAGTGACAGGACCTCATCCATGTCATAACGCGGAAGGATCTCCACGCACCCGCAACTCAGGATAGTAGCATTCATGATGTGGATCTGGCCGAAAACATGGTTGAAAGGCAGGAAACAAAGGGCGCGGTCGGTCTCGCATGAATGCTCGCAGAACGCGATATTATGACTCGAATTACTGAGGTGTTCGTGACTCAGCATGGCCCCTTTGGGGCTTCCGGTAGTGCCTCCGGTATACAGGACCGCCGCGACATCCGTCCGCTCTCTGTCCACAGCCTTGAAGGACGCCGTGCCCATATCCATTATCTGTTGCAGGGTTAAGTCGCCTCCCGGACAGATGGTTTTCTCCACGCCGATTGAGCCCCGCAAGTTTTTCAGCTCGTCGAGCTTGTCATCCGAGGTAAGAAGAAATCTTGGTTTTGAATGATCGAGCAACCGGGTGAGTTCGTCCCCCTTGAGAAGAAAGGGTAATGTGATCGCAACTGCGCCGGTCTTCAAAACGGCAAAGTAGAATGTGATCCAATCAATCGAATTCGGTGCGCAAAGACCGACATGGTCCCCGGCCCTGATCCCCAATTTCATGAGTCCGGTTGCCACCCGATTGACATGATCATTGAGTTGCCCATAGCTGATCTCTTTGCTGCCCTCACTCAGGGCCGGTCGCTCGGGAAAGAAAAACGCTGACGCTTCCAAATTCTTGGCCAAATTCATGAACTGTTTCCTCGCGAAATATGATTTTGTTGCCCTTTGCGGGTTTACTCTGTCTCCGGGTCTGCCGGAAGTTCGAGAATTTCCGGCTTTGGTGGATAACCGCCTATTCGAGAAGCGGTGTTTTTCAATAGAATGCGATCCAGTCCGACACGGGCTCGAATATCCCCTTGGCCGGGTTCGATTTCAGAACACGGGCAAGGGGAAATCTGTTTTCCTTAATGGTCAGCGGTGGAGTAAGTCCTCCGGTATCGAAATCCTTTAGGGACTGCAGGACCTTCGTGAGACCTTCCCCGTTCAACTCTCCGGCGGAGTCGGCTTTTCTCAGGCACTCCACGAAAATCTTGCCTGCTGTGAACGCAACAATATAAGGCAAAGGCCGATCCGTAACGTCCGGATAGTTCTTGGCCGTGTAGGCCTTGAGCTTCCGTATCATCGGCACGTCGTCCATCCACCAGTAAGCGTACGGACTCACCGCCAAAAATGTCGGCCCATCCGGTCCCATACCCTCCACCACGCTCTTCTGCGCGCCCCAGATGGTGGTTATTATCTCAGCCTTCAACTCCAGATCGCGGCATTGCTTGATCAAAGCGCCATTATTCGGTCCCATCCAGCCGTGCAAAATCACCCAGTCCGGTCGCTTGAGCTTTAGTTCCTCGATCTGGGCTTTGTGATCTCCGCCTTTGATATCACCCACGACTTCGCCGACCAGTTCCAGACGCAGCCTCTGACACATGATACGCCCATAGGGTATGGGGTCCTCCCCAAAGGGGCCTTGCGAGTAGAAGAAGGCCACCTTCGTGCCCTTCTTCTGTTGCGCAACGTACTTGAGCGCCACACCAAACTGATCGCCATAGGTCGGTCCAACCATGAACATCGAGGGAGCGCCGCTTGTCATGATTTTGGCTGAAAAAGAAGATGAGGAATAGAGCACTTTGTAACGCTCACGGATCAGAGGCGCCACAGCCAACGCCACACCTGTGCTTGAGCCAAAAACACACAGCGGCTTGTACTTCGGCATGAGGTCCTCAAAAGCCCGTAGCCCTACATCAGGCTTGAACTGGTCATCTTCCACCACATATTGAATCTTCTTGCCGTTGACGCCTCCCTCTTCGTTGGTCATCCCGACACAGTCGCGCAAGCCGAGATCAAGCGGCGCGCCTTCGTCGATAAAAACCTTCGGACCGGTAAGCGGTTGCGTGTTGCCGATGGTAATCGTCTCCTGAGCCATCGCACTCGGCACGAGGGCGAAACCCAGAATCAATGCTATAACCAGACAGAACGTCTTGTCAGATTCTTTCATGATCCCCTCCCGGAATGTATGTGCGACGGGATTAGGTTTTGACCTCCACATTAGCAATAGTCCAAATGATTACGCAAGTTTCGCCGAGCAGTTACACGTCCAGGGAAGCGGCTGCTGAAACGAAAATAGAACTCAGACAAGGGGCCACGGATGGCTTTCCAAACATTTCCGCATTGTCTGGCCATCTGGTTTCCTATGCAGCTCTTTTCGCCCATGACCGTCAGTAACGGCGCGACGGGGAAGTGATTCCGGGGTAGCGTCATCTAGTCATCTAGACTTCTATACTATCTGAATCCTCGTTGCTATTTGTCAAGCAAATTCTTATGAAGACGTGGGTCCCGAGAAGTGGCAGCAATTTGATCAGCTTAAATGAATAGGATATAATATGAAATTTGAAGAAGGAATTATTCAACTATGAAAACCTTGATTTTGGCCTGCAACACCATTCGAGATGAGTTAGAAAAGACTGCATCCGAGACGGGGTGTACTTATCCGTTCAGATGGGTGGAATCAGGATTGCACCTGAGACCCGAATCTTTGAGACAGCGGCTCCAGTCGGAGCTCGATAGCATAACGGGAGTGGACCGGGTCATTTTGGGATTCGGCTTCTGTGGGAACGCTCTGGTCGGTCTGAAGTCGAAGGATTACGAACTGATCATTCCCCGGGCGGATGATTGTATCACCCTGTTGCTGGGCTCCCGAAAGAATCGTGAGTGTTTTTCCGGGACGGGAGCGATGTACTTCCTCACAAGAGGTTGGCTTCAGGACGAGTTTAATATTTGGAAAGAATACCAATCCGTACTGGCTCGTTTCGGGGCGGAGAAGACGCAACGTATATACAAACGCATGCTAGGGCATTACCGATTCTTGGCGCTCATTGACACAGGCGCCTACGAACTGGAAGCCCTTCTCCCGTTGGTACGAGAAATTGCTTCCACACTCAAACTGGAGATTCGAGTGCTTCCCGGTTCGGATGGATACCTTAAGAAGTTGCTCTCGGCCGAGTGGAACGAAGACGAATTCATCACAGTCCCGCCACACACTCAAATTGAGCTTTTCCACCTGAATCCTGATCTCTTCGCGGAGACATGCCAGGTTCAAAGCGCGTGATAAAGGTGCACCTGTCCGAATTGGAGTAGGCTGCTCCGGTCGGTATTGTACGGCCCGACGGGCGTCAGACGGCTTGTTTCTTGCGTTCCTTCATGAATTGCCGACATATCTTGATCCCAGCGAACGCGTCTTGGGCCCAGCGGTCCGCACCGGACATCCGGAAGACCAGTTCGTCCACCTGTCCGCCTCCAATGAGGATGAAGGGCCGTTCCGACCCGGGTCGAGCATTTTCACGGAACATTTGTACCAGTTCCCGCAGATGCGGAAAGCTCTCGGTGATAAGCGATGAGGCCGCTACCAGGTGAGGTTTAAACTCCTTATCGGCATTGACGAATTCTGCTGGTGGGACGTCAACGCCCAAATCCAGGACAGTGAAACCGTGGCACTCCAGGAGATCTCTGACGAGATTTTTTCCAATATCGTGGATGTCGCCTTCAATGGTTCCGAGCAGCACTCGACCGAGGTTCTTGCGCGTTCTTTCTTTGATCATAGCCGGTTTGATCAGATCCACGGCCTGATGCATAATCTCTCCTGCCATGATGAGTCCTGCAATGTAATATTGGCCCTTTTCGTGCATTGAGCCGACCAGACGCATCCCTTTCTGACAGGCGGCCAGGATTTCAGCGGGCAATACACCCGCTTCGAGATGCCTCGTAATGGACCGCATGACTTCATCTTCCTTGAGATTCGCCACCAGAGTAGCCAATTCCGACATCTCCTGCGCCATAGACCTGTCAGCTTTCTTTCGCACGACAATTTCTCCACGCTTTAAGATTCGTCCCATAACCCCAACTTAGTCTTCAAGGTCAGGGTTTCAGGCGCAGCCGTGAACCATCCCCAACCGAAGGGAGCGTCGTGGAAGTCATGAACCACATACTCCAGACGAAAAACCGGAGTACCCACCGGCTGCTCCAGAAAGCCGGCCTCTTCTTCACCCAAGACGGTCGGGATAACGGTCAGTTCACCCTTTTTGGCCGCGCTTCCAGGATGCCCGTTGAAGAGCTCGGAAAGCGGCCCAAGACTCAGTTCGGCCTCCACAACCGGGCGAGTGGGATCGCAGCGTATATGCCCCTGGTGGAACATGACCGGCCGGTTGTCGCGCAGCAGTAGACGGCGTATAACAATTATTCGTTCGCCCACCGGCAGGTGGAGCATCTGAGCCGTCTTCGTTTCAGCCCGTGCCAGACTGATTCGTAACACCTTGACTCGAGTGTGCTCCGCATCCTGGAAGATCTCCTTGATGCTGTCCAGGTCAAAGCGTGATTCAGTCAACGCGATGGGTTTGACAAATGTTCCAGAGCCTTGAATGCGCTCAACCAGACCTTGTTCTGTGAGCACCCCTATAGCTTGCCGCACGGTCATGAGTGAAAGTCCATATTGCCTACTGATAGAATGCTCTGAAGGGATTTTCTCTCCAGGCGGATATTGACCTCCAGCTATCCGGCGGCGAAGAATCGCGGCCAACTGAGCATAGGCCGGCTCGAAACGATTTTTGTTAATTTGGTCCGGCATGGTTTATGAATCTCGTTCTGAAGCTTTCCACCGAATCATCGCATTGATGTGGAGTTTGGCAACAGTTGTACCAGATTGCGTTCAAGATGCAATATGCGACAGCACAGGAATAAATAACTTTAATCCGGCGTCCTGCGCGGGATACTCAACCCATATGCGCTAACTTCGTGGCACGTACCCCCATTTAGAAAAGGGGAATCTTGACCACCCGGCGACCCTTTTAGGGGTCCATAATTAGCCAAAGAGACAATCGTTAGCCCATATGCCCCTGAACTCCTTTTCCTTAATAAATGAGATTATCTTGTTCCTCGTTGTCACCTTATGTCCATCACCTGGAGTGCATTCGTATAAAGGGCCGGGCACGCGCCCGGCCCTTCTGACCAAGAAAACAGCCTTTATAAGTTGAGTCTGCTACAACAGCTTCAACCGGTTTAAGTCGCAGATGCGGCCGCCCGAGAAACTCAGTTCTTCGCAGCGGCGCCGGCTACATGCTTCTGCAGGATCAGGACACATGCGGTGACAAGCAACGCGGCCACGGCATGCGTGATGCAAATTTGTGGGACGCTCCATTTTAAAGTGCCAAGAAAACCCCCTGTCACCGGTGCGAGCAGCGAGCCGATTTTGCCCACGGCGTACGCCCAACCGAGACCTGAACCCCTGATATCAAGGGGATAGGAAAGAGTGCAAAGCGCCATGAGGCCGGAGTTGCCGCCGATTACAAAAAATCCTGTGAGGGTGGAAATAATAGCGACGACGACAAATGGACTGCCGGCAGTGAACCCGAAAACCACGACGCTTATGAACGCGAGAATAAAGGCAAATGTCAACGTCCGGAAGGGATTGAACTTGTCCATTAAGCGCCCGATGGTGATTGTGGCTACGAGGGAGCCGAAATTAATGCACGCAAAGGCTATACTAAACTGCTGGACAGAGGCTCCGCTTTGGCGCAGCAACGTGGTCGCCCAGGTCAGCAGGAACCATACCAAGAAGAAGCTCAGAAAGAAGAGTATCCATAACAACACGGTAGTGAACGCGCGGCCGCCTGTGAAAAGGTGCTTAACGGGAATACCGGGAAGCTTTTCTTCACTTGAGTAAAACTGAACTTCCTTGTCCCCTCCGAGAGACGGGTTGATTCTGGAGACGATGCTCCGAATTCGGACGTTATCTAATCCCTGTCTAACCAAGAATTCCAGCGATTCAGGAAGCAATAGTGCAATTACAATAGCTATGCCGATCGGCGTGATACCACCAACGATAAAGAGCGATTGCCAACCGTAATAAGGCATCAGAAACGCCCCTGATAGTCCGCCGATGATGGAGCCGACAGCCATGCCCGCGTACATCATGGTGGTCAGAGTCGCACGCGCGCGGCTGGGTGCATATTCGCAGCCGAAAGAAAGGGCATTCGGGACAGCGCCACCCAGTCCAATTCCTGCAATCAAGCGCATGATCGCCAGTTGTTCCACACTGGTAATGTATGCGGTCAGCCATGTAAACACACCGAAAATGAGAGCGGATATATATAACATCCGCTTGCGCCCTACACGGTCCGCAAGCATGCCCAGAACGATCGCACCGACTAGTGGGCCGATTTGACCGGCGCCGACTGCCAGACCAAGGGCACTAGGCGTGGCATTGAGAAATTCCCTGATCTTAGGCAACGTCACACCGATGACTGTCAGATCAAAGCCGTCGAGGAGCGTCACACAAAAACACAGGAAACAAACCCATACCTGATAAGGTGTGAATGGGCTACTGTCAAAGACTTCCCTCGCACTTACCGTTTTGTTCGCCATCTTTGCACCTCCCCATAGTTCAATGTTTTGAGATCAGGGTGACGGGGCCATGACTGCACGCGGCTTCGTCGCCATCGTGGATCAGTTATGCCCCATATTCCCTGGCGAAATCGTACATGGCCTGGACGTTTTCAGGTTTGGCCTCGGCAAGAGGACCAAACGCGTCCAAAATATAGCCGCCATCCACTGCGCAAACGTCTATCAGCCTCTTGCAATACTGTTTGACGTCTTCCGGAGTTCCAATCGTGAGGATGCTGGCCGGAACGTTGCCGCGAATGCAACAGCGGCCCCGCATCACTTCCTTTGCCTTGAATATGTCCGTGGATTCAAAATGATAGATTACTTTCCCGGGCGGCACATCCTTAAAGGCTTCCAGCCTGGTATTGCAAGCGCCTTCGGCAAGCACCCAGGGGGTGATATCCTCACGAATAAGAGCATTCAGCAGTTCTTTCATGTGCGGCCAATAAAATTTGTCGAACTGCTGCGGAGACAAGAATCCGTCAAGGCCTTTATGAAGTGGAATAAAAATTCTCCGCACACCGGTCCGCCGGGCAGATGCTACGGCAGAGTCAATCATGATAGGCAGGAGCTTTTCACATGCGGCCATGACCTTGTCCGGGCGCCTGAACAGATCCATCATAATGCCTTTGGTGCCTCGAAAGACGTCGCCCAACGTATCGAAAGGCACCTGGGCGAACCCTCCGGAAGACGGCGGGAAACCCATCTCGGCCATTTTTTTACCGAACGCTGCCGTCCATTTCAGCACTTCTGCGGACGCCTTACCCGCTTCAATCAATGCCGTGCGAGCTGCTTCCATTTCTGGGGACAGCAGAAAGACGGCGTTATAAAGACCCCACGTATAAGAAATCGACTGGTTCAGAGGAGGGAGTGTTTCAAAAGGTGCAAAAGCTTTGTTTACTCTAGGCCAGTATCGCCGAACCATGAAATCAGACGGATCGAAAAGGAAATGGTCATACTCGTCCGCCTTCATAAGCTCAAGTTCCACGAACTGATACGACATATTCTCGCCTACACCGTGTCCAGCCCATTTGAGGTGTTGAAAATCCAATATATCCATCAGGGGGCCGAATCCTCGGAGAGGAAAGGGGTTGTCGCCTAGATCCGGCTCAAAGTGTTGCAGGCATTCCACCCACAGGTCAGACATGAGTTGAAAGTTGTACATCACATCTTTTACGGTATAGCCTTTCCACTTGGCCGGGAAAAAGTCCCACATGGAGACGATAGGAACTCGATCAGGTTTCTTGAGGGCTATCGCATCTTGGATGCGCTTCTCCCGTTGCTGCAGTAATTGTTCTGCGTTGCTCATTGCATCCTCCCCTGAGACTAACTCTTCACCCATTCTAGAGCGTATTTCACACCGGCCACGGCATCGGTAACCCAAGCATCGGCTCCCACGTATTTCCCGGCATGTTCATCGACCTGGCCGCCGCCGATTATCACTTTGACTTTGTCACGTACACCCATCTCTTGCAGCCCATCCACGACCCGCTTCATGGATTCGTATGCAAGCGTGAGCAGACCACTCATGCCTATGATGTCCGGCTGAAAGTCTTTGTACTCGTCCCAGAATCGTTGAGCCGGTACATCGACGCCAAGGTCCCTGACTTCGAACCCGTTGATGTCCATGAGCATGTGGACCATGTCCTTGCCGATGTCGTGGATATCACCTTCAACTGTCCCCAGAAGAAACTTGCCGATTCGCTTGGTCTCATCACCCGAGCTGCCGGGTGTGAGATGCGGTTTGATCAATTCGGAAGCCGATTTCATCATTTCTCCGGCGAGAATCAGCTCGGGAACGAAATATTTGCACTCCTCGAAACGCTTCCCGATGATGGCCAAGGCTTCCTTGTATGCGTCAAGAACTTGCAGCGGGGGCACGCCCTCATCCAGATACTTCTTCGTGAGGGCCATGGCCTCATCTTCCATCATGTCCGCTATAGCGTTGATAAGATCTTTCATCATTCCGTCTCCTTCGACGAATTACGTTGTTGTTCCGATCGCACAACAGACTCCTCAAGCGTTCGGTGTCGGCCCAATCTTACCCGCCCTGAAGGCACGGTTAAAGTTCAGACAATGACGGTCTTTTCCCAGGAGCGTCTCCGCGGCCATCATCATCCCTCGAAGTTCTCGTTCTTCCGGGTTGATGATAGCGCTGTCCATGCCCACCTCGATGGCCAACACCATGAACGCCTGATTGAGAATAGACCGAAGCGGCATGCCGAACGAGATGTTGGACAAGCCGCAAGTGAGGTGGACCTTGGGGAATTCCTTCAGGATTTTGCGGCAAGTCTCCAAGGTGATATTTCCGTTCTCTGTTCCTGTTGAAATGGCCATCACCAGAGGATCAACGTACAGCTTTTCATCCGGCAGCCCCCCTGCGCGGGTCATCTCGATAAGACTGCGCACAATATCGAGCCTCCCTTCGCTGGTCTTCGGAATTCCTTTGTCGTCGAGAGCAAGCATGATAAGTTCGGTCTGAAACTCGCAAGCCAGCGGTAATACGCCTTGAATCCGAAACTTTTCCCCACTTAAAGAATTGAGCATGGGGACCTTGTCGGCCTTCTCGATGCCGGCTCGGAGGGCCTGGTGATTGGCGCTGTCCAGACAAAGCGTCGCGTCGGGGACAGCTTTCTGCACGGTTTCCACCAGCCAAACCATATCTTCCGGTTCGCGCTTCGGCAGGGTGCCCGCGTTGACGTCCAGGTATGACGCGCCGTTTTCGAACTGCCGCGCAGCCAGGTCACGTATGAAATTAGCGTCGCGATTTTGGATAGCCTCGGCCACCTGTTTCCTGGTGCCGTTAATTTTTTCCCCGATTATGATCATGGGGTGGTCACCTTGTTAGTCGCAGTCATTGTCTCGGCATTCATGGAGAGTGATTATAGTTATCTAGTTCTCTAGATGAATGTCAAGGAAAATTTCTCCAAGTAAATAAGACAGAGATTTCTGAGCAAAGTCGGGGTTGATCGCACAGATTCGTTCCGCGGAGACTAATCGGTCGAAAGATGGATCGGAATCTTGTGGGTGGTGAGGCGCCTCTTTTCGGCCGAAAAAAACGCGACACTACATTTTCTCTCGTGATAGCGGTCAGCATTTTTCTTGACACAAGAACAAATGTTCTCATAATATTATAGAAACATTTGTTTTTAGGTGCGCCATGAGCATCACGATCCAACAAAAGCAATTGCTAGACTTTATTAAACAATTTTCAGAGGCAGGACCGCGGATAAGCATGATCGACCGAAAATCGTGAGCAGGATCGCCGGGATGGATGATTTCGTACATCTTGAAGTCAAGAGCGCCTTCTCTTTCCTCTGGGGAACGTTCACACCCGAAGCCCTGGTTGAAAGGACCGTTGCGCTCGGGCAGAAGGCGGTAGCTCTCACGGATGACGGCGTTCACGGCGCCGTTCAATTCTATAAAGCGGCGGTAAAGGCGGGAATACAGCCTATCATTGGAGCGAAGGTCTCCGTCTGGGATGGCTCGCCACTTGTTTTTCTTGCATCGGACTTTCAAGGGTATGGAAACCTTTGTCGCCTTCTTTCCATCGCAATAGAAGGCGGAGTATCTCAAAAGAACCTGATAACCAAACAGGACTTGTCTCACTGGAGCAGGGGACTGATCTGTCTTGCCGGCGGCAGAGGTTCCACTATCAGAACATCATTGGAGAAAGACAGGATTGATGCGGCAAGAATTAGTCTGTTGGAACTAAGAGCGGTCCTTTACAACCCCGAACACTTGTTTTTGCTCCTCCAAAATCACGGCAAATCCGAAGCCGAAATTCGAGAAGCATTGCAGGTCATGGAATCAGCGGCAGAACTGGCTGCCAGCGTGAATCTTCCTGTTGTTGCAGCCAATGAGGTCACTTTCTTGGAGCCTCATGATTACGTTCTCCACCGTACGCTTGTTGGAATACAGCGGGAGCATCACCACAGGTCACTTTCTCCCCTTCCGAACGACACGTTCTTCCTGGCTTCCCAGGATGAGATGAACCGGAAAATTCCTTATCCTGAAGCCATACGAAACACCTCTTATATCATGTCCCTTTGCAGTGGACTTTCTCTGCCGATCGGCAAATTGCACCCTCCGTTATTTCAGCAGCCTGAGGAAGCTTCCGGAAAACTCACGAAGCTCTGTTTTCGGGAGGGAGCCAAACTCTATAGGCCGATCCCTCTGCGGTATCTGCGGCAACTCGTTCATGAGTTGGCCGTGATAGGCAAGCTCAAAATGGCCGACTTATTTTTATTGGCAAGAGCTATCGTGGATTTCGCCCGAACAAGGGGAATCCGGAGCAGCGTTAGAGGGTCCGCGGCAGGAAGCCTGGTGGTCCAGCTTGCTCTTGGGGGAGTTGATCCGATAGAGCATAACCTCCTGTTTGAAAGATTCATGAATGAAGCAAGGGCAGATATGCCTGATATTGACATTGATTTTGATTCAGACAGGCGTGATGAAGTTCTAAAGTTCTTGATGGAGCGTTTTCCTCGCCAGACATGCATGGTCGCAACCATCCTCAGCTTCAAGTCTCGCAGCGCAGTACGGCTGACCGCGCGAGCATTGGGGTATCCTTTGAGCGAAATCGACCGTCTTGCATCATGTCTCCCTTGGTCATTAAGAGGTGGAGACCTGATAGCTGCTTTAGAGGGATTGCCCGAGCTGCAAAATACCCCCCTCAAGGAAGATCCGCGGCTTGTAGAAATCGCGGCGAAATTAGTCCGTCTCCCTTATCAGGTTTCGACACATTTAGGAGGCGTGCTGCTCACTCCAGGAGACATCAGAGACTGGACCCCAATTGGACGGTCTCCCCAGGGCCTACCATTAGGTCAATTGGATAAGGACGATATTGATGCTCTGGGTTTGCTCAAGCTGGACATTCTTGGTCTCAGGATGCACACGGCAATTCGGAAGGCCCTGGAGGTTCTTTGGCGGCAGGGGATTTCACTGAATCTGAGCCGTCTCCCATTAGATGATAAAAAGATCTATGCGCTATTGAGAAGCACCGAGACCGTTGGGGTATTCCAGTTGGAATCACCCGGCCAACGAAATCTCGTAGGAAGACTTCTGCCAAGGCATTTCGGGGACCTGATTGCAGAGATAAGTCTTTTCCGCCCAGGACCTGTCGAAGGGGATATGGTGGAAAATTACGTTCGAAGGAGGAACAAAAAGGAGCCCATACGGATACCGCATCCCGATCTGGAGCCTATTTTAGGAGAAACTTACGGGGTCATACTCTACCAGGAACAGGTGTTGAGGATAGCTAATACCTTTGCAGGATTCTCTTTGGCAGAAGCCGACAAGTTTCGACGCGCAATGACGAAAGAGCGCCGGTCCGAAATCATGGTTTCTCTCAAACATAACTTCATCCAAGGGGCCTTGGCAAAAGGACATTCTCCAAGGATGGCTGAGGAAGTCTTCAGGAGAGTTGCAGCCTTCGCCTCTTTCGGTTTTTGTAAGGCTCATGCGGCTTCGTTTTCCCATATTACTTACCAGAGCGCATATTTGAAGGCTCATCATCCCCAGGCATTCTACTTAGGCTTACTCAACGCAGGCCACGTCGGATCGTATCCACCATATGTGATTTTGAACGAAGCGAGAAGAAAAGGAATACCGGTCTATCCTCCCCATGTAAATTATAGCGGCCCGGAGTATGAGGCTGAAGGCCGGGGTATCAGGGTCCCCCTCTGGGTAATAAACAATGTGGGCACGGCAACAGCCCGGAGAATAATAGCCGAGCGGGAGAGGCGTGGGCTGTTCATAAATTTGCAAGACTTTGTTGTCCGTTTTTCTCCACCGGAAAGGTTACTCGGCTTTCTTTTCGCCGCGGGCGCATTGGAAGGGCTGAGTGAAGGATTTGGGTTAATCCGGGAGGTCTCCAATGCACGATGAAATGTCGGATGCGAACACGGCTTTGAAAGAAGCCGGCTCAATGAGTGTTTTCTGTCGTGCGCATCCTCTTGCGGTATTGAGGCACAGGTTAAGCGCTCAAGGTGTTGTCACAGCCAGCCGGCTTCGCAGTATTCCTTCAGGACGAAAAGTGCGGATCAGCGGTCTTCTTGTAATCGTACACACTCCGCCTACGAAAAGTGGTAAGCGGGTGATGTTCCTTACCCTGGAAGATGAAACCGGGCTATTGGATGCCGTTGTGTTTTCCAAAGCTCAAAAAGATTCTGCACGTGTCATTTATACGAGCGAATTGCTGACCCTGGAAGGAAGATTGCACCGCCAAAGCGGGAACGGTTTGTCGATCTCAATTGTCATGGATAGGGTCATATTGCCGTGGAGCGGCCAACTCTCGGAAGTTCTGCTCCGTATGACAGGTAACAAAGATCAAACCAAGAGAAAAAATCTATATTATGGGGAGGACTTGGTCAAAAATACATACGAGTATTGCTATAATGATGAAGCTGTTCCCTCCTGACTTCAGGTTATTCAGCCCTCGTCATTCCCCAGTCGGTCATTATTTTTGTCATTCGCTATAATTCTGCGCCGATCCAGGGATGCCACATTTTAATTGGCGAACCGAATTCGGTACGGTGTCCGAGAATTCGAATTCGTCAGCCACTAATGGCAAGAAATTCTTGACATTCAAAATTGCAAAGATATATTCCGCTCCGTTTTAAAAAATCAGAGGAGGGAATTGACCGTGGCAACCAAGCCGAAACCGAAGGCTACGCCTAAACCGAAGGCAACGTCAAAGGCCGCATCAAAACCAAAGGCTGCGTCAAAGCCGAAGGCTGCCCCAAAGGCTGCGTCAAAGCCGAAGGCTGCCCCGAAACCGAAGGCTGCGTCAAAGCCGAAGGCTGCCCCGAAACCGAAGGCTACGGCCAAACCGAAGGCTGCCCCGAAACCGAAGGCTAAGCCGAAATCGACGCCTGCGAAGAAGAAATAGAGGGCACTGGATCAGCTTTTGGCACTGGCTCCACAAGATGCTACCAAATAACGCCTGATAGAATCCAGGCCAATGGTGAGTCTCGTCGTGCCTCCTTAAGTTGGGGGACACTATACTTGTCTTTTGGGAGAACTCGACGATGTCTTTGCGCCGGACACATGCGCCCGGATTGGCTACGTGATAATCAGCCGTCACCTGATAACAACTACAGACTGCTGTCCCATCTGACAAATCAAGTATGGTGTCCCCAAGAGGAAAAACGATTTTCCGTTGGGCGCGTTCGGAACATCACGAGGCAATGGCTGCGCATCAAGGCAGCACTGTTCCGATTTAATGTGAGAGACTTGTGGTCGATATTGAAATCTCCAAGCTCCTGGAATTTTCTGACAGATTTCCCAGACCAAAATGGAACAAAATTGCCAAGCTCATCGAGACATACCCACAATCCGACCGACGTGATTTATGGCAGTCTGTGTGCGTATCATGGCTCGCAGAACTGGGAAACGTGCTGGGGAAAGCTTATCAACTCCACGAATCGGATCACTTTGTCCTGCTCACGCGTCAACAGCAGAAGAACAGCAAGCTATTGCTAAAGACCCTTGAGGGGGCCAGAACATGGATGTTCGGGAACCTTGAAGGGATAGTCTCAGATGATGCCCATTGGAAGAACGTGGTTCTGATATTCCACTCGCCTGACGACTATTACAATTACATTTCTTCTTACTACCCGGACGCGGGTGAATTTACACTTAGCGCAGGGGTCTTTCTGGAAGACGGATACAAGCATTTCGCTTTTCTCCAGGACGAGATTGATCGCGCTGAAGTGGTAGCGGTCCACGAGTACTCTCACGCCTGCCTGTCGCACCTCCCTTTGCCTGCGTGGGTGAACGAAGGGATGGCTGTTGCAATAGAGGCCGAGATCATCGGGTTGCACCACATGCGATTTGACAGCGAGGCGATGGAGCGGCACCGATCCTTGTGGAACGAAGCAACCATTCAGGATTTCTGGTCAGGGGCCTCTTTTCACAAACAGGAAGAAAACCACTTAAGTTACGATCTCGGGTACCTTTGTGTGAGGGTATTGGCACAGGAGTATACCGCTTTTCGGGGATTCGTGTTGGAAGCCGATGCCCGTGACGGTGGAGAGGCGGCTGCCCGGAAGCACTATAGCGCGGGCTTGGGTTCCCTCATGTCTCAAATCCTGGGAGAGGGCGATTGGTCGCCAAAGCCGGACCAATGGGACCGTGACCGCAAAAATTCGTCCCCGCCTGTGCCGGCGGAATCCGGAATTACGCTGAGAAGGCCACCGGGAACCCGCTTCTTGAAAAAAGCCGGACCCCTCCGGCAAAAACTCCAAACCGGCTGGCGGTGGTCCGAGCGCCGAGGTAAGAATGAGCCAAGAGTAGACGTGACCCCATGATTGCATTTATTATTCATCTTCCCAGATCTCGGCCGGACCATTACGCGTAAAGCGATAACGAGTGCGTTCATTTCTTTAATTCTCGGGACACTATACTTATTATTTGGGAGCGCTCGGCGATTTTTTTGGACCGGACATCCGAAACCCGGATTGGCTACATTGACAATCCAGCCATGAACTCACAATAACCTCAGGCTGCCCCCCATCGCACAAATTAAGTATGATGTCTCTTATTAGAAGCTCGTTTGACAAAGATAACCGGAAGGGAAACCCCCTATACCTATAACTTAACAAGTGGTAGATAATTCGGAGCAGACCACTTGAGCTTGAGGCACTTGTTATGTCAGTACTCGCAGAAGCGGCTGAACTTGCGACGGCCCGATTAGGCAACGAGGTGAAGCGTCTCAAAATAGATCGGTTAGTCATAGGTCTCTTCTTCACGGGGGTTAAACTCGACAATGGTTTTGCCGGAACGAGTTTCACCCCATCCAAAGATATTCCGGAGGCCGTTTGTTGTCCCTCTTCCGTGGGAAGGACCTTTGACCCGGTGACAGTTAGTGGAAGGAAAGTGACGGAGATTTTACCTGCTCTGGAGTCGCCGGAGCCCATCAAACGTGCTGTGGCTGTTGCAACGTTGAACGCATTGAGCGCAATGTGCTGGAGCAAGGGGCTGACAGGTGGGCATAGGTTAAGGGAGCGTGCAGACGCCCAGGATTATATCAAGATCCGCTCCGAATACTCG
>DATJPW010000322.1:0-13599 GCA_035506215.1 Desulfomonilaceae bacterium | reverse complement strand
CGAATAGTGGCTTCTACGGTTTGGTCGGCGGTGCCGCTCTGAGCGGTTCCGGTGCACTCACGCCTTCCTTCGGCTTGACAACTTTTTGCTCCAACTGCTTTATCGCTTCCTTGACTTCCCCTAATTCTTTGTAAAGATCTGTTTTCAGCGAGTCCCCTTTTTGTTCCAGCCTGCCGATGGCCTCCTTCGGTTGAGCAGCCTGTTGCTCCAGCTTTGACATCTGCTCCTTAATTTGCGCTAACTGCTTGTCCAATTCGGCTTTTAGAGAGGCCTCCTTTTGTTCCAGCTTGACAACTGTTTCCTTCGATTGCGCGATCTGTTGCTCAAGATTCTTTACTGTCTCAGACAGTTGAGACACTTGCTTGTCCAGCGAGGAACCACACCCAGCCAGAGCAAGAGTCACAGAAAATACGACAAGAACTTGCCATCTGAATGCCATGGATGACCCCCCTATCGTTGGATTACAACTCACTTTCATTATCACCACCGGTCGGCATCGAAATCAATCGAATTCTTCCACGCTCATTGTGAAAAGTTCAACCACGTCTATTGGGTTTTGTGTCCTTTCGGATAACCCACCGTTTGCGCGAATGTGATTTTTTGATTCGGTCCCAGCTTCATGACCTCCGCCAGTTTGGGCCTATCAACGTTGGCGCGGACCACTGTCGCCAGTCCTTCGGAGGCACAGAACAAATAGACATTTTCGCTTATGAATCCTGTATCCGCTCCTGCCCACATCATCTTGTCCACCTCAGGTCACTCACTCATCTTGGAAAGGTCAGCCACGTATATCAGGTTCACAGGCGCATCCTTTACAAAGTCCTGGAGACCGGTGTAGCCACGCGTGTCACCTGAGACAATCGGTTTCAAGAGGTTTTCCTTTGGGTCGTAGAGATATACCCCCTCGGCCGTGGAGACATAAACGTCAATCTCCTGTTTATTCTGAGCGGAAGGGGCCGTGTGCTTGCCCGAGTCAGGACGATTCACGCCCCATGCAGCCCAGAGAAGATTTGACAATACCTCTATGGACGGCCTGTCAGGACTGAATTCTCGGGAAGTTTTCCGGTCTTTCAATGCCTGCATGAGCAGTTTGCCCTTGTCGAGCTGGGGTGGTAAAAGCTGAATAGGCTTTAGTTCTTCTGCATAAGCTGTACAAAGGCTGGCGAGTAGAACAACAAATATTAGCCCGATAACCCCCAATAACGTCGTCTTCATAGCATGCTCCCCTTGATTTGAAAAAAATTGACCGATGGTTGCACTAATGACGTCAGTTCGGCAAAGATATCCAGGGCAGCGTACGGAGTCAATAGAAGTCGTTTAAAAACACTCGCGATCCCGGATCAAGGGAGTCTCTACTTATACGACAGATTTCTTTACGGCTATGAGAAATTTTTGCACAAATCTTGCTATATGATTTGTAATATCGTCGAATAGTTCCGGTGGATTCGCAAAGACCTGACTGCCAGGGTTTCAGCCTCAGAGGAGGGGGACATGAAAACTCTCGATGAAATCGGCATACATGAACTGAAGGACCTCTTGATCAAGAACTGGATGACCCACGACGGGATGTGGTTCTATCATTGTCTTCAGGAACTTGGCATCGAGCAAACGAACCGTCTCAACAAGGCCGCGATCAAATCACTGGCTGAAATTGAAGTCAAGAGAGCGAAGAAGATCCACGGACTCAGGAAGGACCGCATCGATAGCTTTCAGGAATTGAGGCACCTTATCGAAGGAGCATTTGCGTTGAGTCTCAGTGATTTTATGGGAGGGGCCTTCAGTTTTCCTCAAGAGAACATAATGCGCTGGGAGGTGAAGGATCAAGGATGTTTCGCCTACGCAGGCATGAAGCGGTTGGGAGTTGTGGATCGCTACGAATGTGGTGTCATGTACAGGGTCTTTTGCTGGATAGAGAATGCGGGCGTGCAGTTCACAGTATCTCCTCAGATTGACAGGTGTATATTCCACACCCATGGAAAATGCTCGGGCGAGATCAGGTTCTTTTTGCCCTAGGCAGGGGGTCTTGAAAGTGACGTCCACATCTCGTGATTGACTTTCAAATTGAATGAGTTGATTTTTCTAAGGAACATAACCTCAAAGCCCGGGTGTTGGTCTTGAAGCGGGGCGTCAAATAATTCTGATGACAGGTAATCTGGTAATATCATGCGATCTGTTTCGTGGCGTCCGGTTTCACCCGTGAGTCAACGTTTGCAGCGCTATCGGTGACAAATGAAGAAAAAGAATATCGACTCTCGTGCCAAGAGCCATTCATCGAACATGAACAGCGTCGATGATTCCACAGTTCGACCCGACCCTTCCAAGGTCTTGAACTGGGACCGGTTCATCCTGGGCCTGAAAAAGACTACTAAAGAGTTTATCGAAAATGTGCTGGAAAACATTATCGAGTCCATTGTCATTACGAATATCGACGGAAGGCTGATTTTCTTCAACAAGTTTTCTGAAGAGATGTTCGAGTACAAGGCGGAAGAGGTTCTGAATCGACATCTGGCAATACTTGGGGCAACGGAACCCGACGTTTTGGGGCATATACGCCAAAACAAACCTTTTCGCGGTGAGATTACTCTGAAGACCAAGAAAGGTAGGCGCTTTCCCGCTCATGTTCGGTGTGTTCCACTGCGGGATGAGCGAGAGGTCCCAATAGCCATGGTGGGTGTTGCCCGAGATCTCACGAAAGAGAAGGAAAAGGAGTTAACAGACCAAAAAATAGCTCGAATAAAGGAATTCAATGAAAATATAATTTCTTCTCTCAAAGACGGCATTCAGATAATTGATCTCGATGGCACAATCAAGTTCGCGAATACGCGTTTGGAAAAAATGCTCGAATATGGGCCCGAAACGCTGGTGGGACTGAGTTATTCTTCGGTTGTGGTTGAGGAAGGCCACGACCATTTCCGTGATCTGCTGAATTCCGTGGCAGGTGATCCGGAAAATGCCTTTTTTCAAACCAACTTCATGACAAGATCGGGGAAAAAGATCCCTGTGCTGGTCAGCAGTTCTCCTTTCATAGAGGATGGAAATACTGTGGGCATTGTGACAGTGGTCACGGATGTCTCAGAGATACAAAGGCTCAAAGAGGAACTTTTTCAATCTGAAAAGATGTCGCTCATAGGAACTCTGGCCAGCGAAGTGGCTCATGAAATCAACAATCCTCTTGGCGGACTCATTATGGCGGTTCGGATGCTGACTGATGATATCCGCGAGGGCAGAATCGATCCGCAAGCCATTCTCCAGGAATTGCAGGAAATTGATAACGATGCCAGGCGGTGTAAGACCATCGTTCAGAAACTGTTGAAATTTGCTCGACGTGAGCCTGAAGGACGAACCATGCTCGATGTCAGCGGAGTCATTGATGATGCTTTGCTACTGGTTCAACGCCAGGCGGAATTGGAAGGCATAAGCTTTTCCAAAATATATGAAGAGAATCTGCCGGATATTGAAGGCAATTCTAACGACTTGCAGCAAGTCCTCATCAACCTCGTCGAGAACGCTCGCGATGCGATGCCCGAGGGAGGCATCATCACGGTTTCGAGCGAGAGACTTACTACGGCGAAAGGTAAGTGCGTGGTAATATCCATAGCTGACACGGGTCTGGGAGTATCACCCGAAGTGGCGGATCGCATTTTTGAACCTTTCTTTACCACCAAAGCAAAGGGCAAAGGCACCGGTTTGGGATTGTCCGTAAGCAAACGAATCGTGGAAGAACACGGCGGACAGATAACCGTACGGAATTCTCCCGGTGGTGGAGCAGTGTTTAGTATTCTTCTGCCGGCGGCACTTGACACGAAACGAGGATTCAAGTGAACCAGTCCATTCGAATTCTAGTGGTGGATGATGAAGATTCTGTTCGCAAGCGCTGCGTTCGGCTGTTGGCGGGGCAGGGCTTCAATGTGGTTGGGGCTATGGATGCGTCATCCGCATTTGAAATGATTCAGGACAGCCCATGCGACATAATGCTCGTCGACATACGCATGCCGGGTATGGATGGAATGGAACTTCTCCAAAACGTGAAACGGTTTGATTCCTCAATCGAAATCATCATGATGACCGGGTACGGCTCCGTGGATACGGCGGTCAAGGCGATGAAATGTGGGGCCTACGATTATCTGACCAAACCATTCGATGTCGACGAACTCTTGCTGGTGGTTAAAAAGGTGGTGGAGAAAAAGGATTTCCAGCGTGAGATTACTCAGCTTCGCAGCCAACTTGAGGAACAACATCGTCAGGACTTTCTCGTAGGCAATTCCGCCGCGATGAACGAAGTGCGTCGTTTCATTGACAAGGTGGCTAAAGTGGACTGCAATGTGCTCCTGTATGGAGAAAGCGGCACAGGAAAGGAATTAGTGGCAAGATGCATTCACGGTAACAGTTCCCGCAAGGACCGTCCCTTTGTTGTTGCCGATTGCGCGGCCCTTTCGCCTCAGATTTTGGAAAGCGAGCTTTTCGGCCACGTCAAAGGCGCTTTTACAGGGGCATATGGCCATCGCAGAGGATATTTTGAGACCGCCGAGGGTGGAACAATTTTTCTTGATGAAATCGGAGAGCTTCCCTTGGAATTGCAGGGAAAGCTCCTTCGTGTCGTTCAGGAGTGTGTGATGGCCAAAGTGGGAAGCAGTGATCCCATCAAGGTCGATGCCCGCATAATAGCCGCAACGAACAGGGACCTGAAGAAACAAGTGGCCGGTAAAGCCTTCCGAGAAGATCTGTTTTACAGATTGAACGTCGTCAGTCTGACGGTTCCGCCTTTACGCGACAGGCGCGACGATATCCCGTTACTGGTAAAACACTTGCTTGTCGTTTGGGCGGCAAAACTGAATTGTGCGCATGTGCCTCGCATTTCTCCGGAGGTCTTACGTTTTCTTTCTTCTTATGACTGGCCCGGAAACGTGAGAGAGTTGGAAAACGCCGTCCAACGAGCAATCGTGTTGGCGGAAAACGATGAGCTGTCCGTGCATCACCTGTTGCCTATCCATCCATACAAGTCCGGTCGGGATGTCGCTTTCACGTTTTCAGACACAACGAATTTCCGAACCATGCGAGAGCGGGTGTTGCATGATTTTACGCGAGGCTATTTGGAATCGGCACTTCGGCGCTCCCGGGGCAATGTCACGCAAACCGCCACAGAGATGGGAATGAGGAGGACGTCCTTGCAGAGGTTGCTGAAGCAGTCGGGCCTGGATCCGGAGACTTTCAGGGACAAACCGACTCTCAAATAGAGGCGTGCCTCAACATTTGTTATTCCATAACCATCCGTTATGCCAATGAAATTGTGGACAGCGCCCCCTGATTGAGGCAGCGAGACGCAAATCCTGACAAACTCCGCCATCTTAACACCCCATTAAACCAGCTATTTTTAGGTCGCATCTTACTGGCATGAGACTTGCCTAATACCAATTCGCATTCAAAATCCCCCCATTCCCCCCTTTAATAAAGGGGGGTTAGAGGGGATTTGCTTACAGACTTGAACGCGAATCGGTATAAGAGCCGGTTGCCGAACCGCCCGGTGGACCGCGGTAACGGCAGGGGCGGTTCCAGAGACGACCTGATTATGCGGGCTCGCCAACGCTCGTACGTACCTTCAGGTTCAAGCTGAGACGAACTCATGTCATGTTCAGCGATTGCCGACAACCGGATGGCGACCGATTCAATTTTCTTTCTCTTCCTGTCCCAGAGGTGAATTATGCGTCTCCCCAAGTTCCAACTCTTGCAACCGAAATCTGTTGAAGAAGCCGCGGACCTGCTTACCAAACATGAGAAATCTACCAGGATAATGGCTGGAGGCACGGACATTCTTCCCAGGATGAAATACGGTCTGGAATCGCCTGAGTTTGTGGTCGGCTTAAGTAATCTACCTGTCCGCAAACCGAGGGATTCGGATGGAACGCTCGTTTTGGACGCCCTCATGACTCTAAGCGATGTAGCCCAAAATGAAATCATTCAAAAAAATGCCCTCGTGTTGGCGGAGGCTGCCCATGCTGTTGGTTCGTACCAGATCCGAAATATGGGGACGCTGGGAGGCAACCTGTGCCAGGAAACTCGCTGCTCCTACTACAATCAGAGCCATGGATATCAGTTCGTGGAACCGTGCTTCAAGCGGAATGGAGATCAATGTTATTTCATCCCAAAAGGAAAAAAATGTTGGGCAATTCTTATGTCCGACATTGCCCCCGCCTTATTTTCTTTAGGTGCGTCGGTGGAAGTCGTCTCAAATGGGAGATTGGATCGAACTCCAATCGACCGGATCTACACGAAGGACCCGCTGCATCCCATCGATCTGTCTAAACGCCAACTCTTGGTGGCAATAACAGTACCAAGGAAGTCAGGATTGTGTGGGAGCGCCTTTGCCAAGTTTACCGTCCGGGGAGGGTTGGAATTTGCCGCTATAAATATAGCCGTGGTTCTTCAAGTCAAAGAGGATGGTTTGACGTGCTCGAATGCACGAATAAGTGTGGGAGCCATCGCAGCTGCGCCAATTCGATTGGAAAAAGTCGAATCCATGCTGGCAGGGCAAAAACTGTCCCGCGATCTGTTCAATGATGCCGGCCTTATGGCAGCAGACGAAATCACGCCTATCCCCCACCACGGTTTCTCAATGTCTTACCTGAAAGTCTGTTTGAGATCCATTGCTCGAGATGCTCTGGCATTAGCCTACAGCAGGATAGCCTGCCATTGAAGTCATCCGTCCCAAGGACAAATGTCATGAAAACCATAATCGAACTGAATATCAATGACGAAGTATTTGAGATGGTAATCGAGCCAAGAACGACGCTACTCGAAGTCCTACGCGAGCACCTTGCATTTACCGGTACAAAGGAGGCGTGCGGGACTGGAGAATGCGGAGCATGCACGGTACTGATCGAGGGCAAGCCGAAACTTGCTTGCCTGACCCTTGCGGCAGAGTGTGCCAACACGCGGATTACTACCATTGAAGGACTCGTTCATGATGGCCAGCTAACTCCGGTCCAGCAAGCGTTCCTGGAAAAGGGGGCCGTGCAGTGCGGCTTCTGCACACCAGCAATGGTTCTTACTGCCACGGCATTGCTCGAAGAAAATCCTAATCCAACAGAATACGACATAAAAAAGGCTCTGGAAGGTAATCTGTGCCGGTGCACGGGCTACAACAAGATAATGGAAGCGATTCGTGAGGCCGCGAAGAGCGGGGAGTCAGCGAGGAATAGGAAATGAGCGAATTGGAATATGTAGGCAAAAGTGTTCCGCGAAAGGACGGTCCTGAAAAGGTAACTGGTAAAGCCTTGTACACCACAGACTTGCGTCCGCCCGGGATGCTTACCGGCTGCATTCTCCGAAGCCCTCATCCGCATGCAAAAATACTGAACATCGATGTTTCCCGAGCCAAAAGTGCGCCTGGGGTAAAAGCCGTCGTAACCGGTCAAGATACTCTTGGAATAAAGCATGCATTTGTTGAGACTCCAAGGTACCCGCCCGATCAGTACCCACTTGCCATGGATCGAGTAAGATATGTAGGCGAAGAAGTTGCAGCCGTAGCTGCTAGCGATTTGGACGCCGCTGAGGAGGCACTGAGTCTTATTCGCGTTGATTATGAGCCCTTGCCCGCAGTTTTCGATCCCATCGAGGCCATGGATCCTTCTGCCCCGGAGGTCCATCCAAATCATCCCAAGATCAAAGAATCTTTTCACAATATTGGCGGAAAGACTGAATCGGCCTGGGGAAATGTCGAGGAAGGCTTTGCCAGGTCTCACATTGTGATGGAAAATCGCTTTGAAAGTCACCTACGCACTCACGGCTATCTTGAACCCCAGGTGACGCTCGCGGCGATTGAGCCAAATGGAAAACTCAATGTGTGGACGTCCTCACAAGGGCCTTTCATAAAACGAGCCAAGCTCGCTCGAACGTTGGGCTTGCCTGAATCTTCGGTGCGCGTACAGAAAACCTATGTGGGTGGGGCTTTCGGCGGAAAAATAGACCTTTTCTCACACGAATATTGCGCGGCACTGCTTTCCATGAGGACCTTTCGACCCGTCAAAATTACTGCCTCCAGAGAGGACATCTTCTGTGCATACCGACATGGCCAACCGCTCATCGTCGAGGTCAAGACCGGAGTGAGAAAGGACGGGACCCTGGAGGCGCAGCAATTTCGAGTCATAAACAGTTGCGGCGCATATCGCGGTTCAGGGGTGGTGGTTATCTTTCTTTCCTGGGGATTTGCCATGTTGCCGTATCGTGTGCCGAATCTCCGATATGAAGGATATGCCGTGTATACGAACAATCCCATCAGGTGCCCTCAACGTGGTCATGGAGCCCCACAAATGCGTTTTGCGATAGAGTCGCAGCTCGACATGATAGCCGAGGCTTTGAACATAGATCCTGTCGAGATTCGACTAAGAAATGCCCGCCACTCCCAGGAACAACTTCCCAATGGGGACAATGTCCACAACTGCGGTTTATCCGATTGCATCCGTGAAGCAGCCGGACACACGGAACTGAAGCAAAAGTATGGTCGCGGTCGAGCTGAAGGAAGCACGGGCAGGTACAAGCGAGGCATCGGTATCGGTGTCAGCGCATATTTCGGCGGTTCGCTCATCTATCCCAATAGCTCCTCTGTAGTTGTCAAGATGAACGATGACGGCACGGCAACCGTATTGACCGGAGCTCTGGATATAGGACAGGGCGCAGAAACCATATTATGTCAGATAGTGGCGGAAGAACTGAAAATCCCAATCGATCAAGTCCAAGTCATAGCGGCAGACACCGAAACGACTCCTGTGGACATAGGTTCCTGGATCAGTGGAAATGCCTATGTTACTGGAAACGCCGCCCGAGTCGCCGCGGGGGAGGTGCGAAAAAAATTATTGGAGCTTGCCGCGGAAGCACTGGAAGCCAATATCGGTGATCTGGTGGTTGACGAGAAGAGCGTGTATGTAACGGGATCACCCGAATCCAGGCTCACATACCAACAACTTCTGGCTGCCGGCGTCGCCAAGAACAGAGGTGATCCTGTGATCGGTGAAGGCCACTGGCGCACCATGCGAGACGAGCCCGCCCATCCGAGTCTTGCCACCACTAAAGGACGCTGGAGCGAGAACTACGCTTTTGATGCGCAAGTTGCAGAGGTCGAAGTGGACACCGAGACGGGGAAAGTCCGCCTGTTGCGAGCAGTGACGGCCCACGACTGTGGTTTTCCCATCAATCCTCTGCTTGTGCAAGGCCAGATCGACGGACAAGTCTCCATGGCCCTTGGCCACGCATTAATGGAAGAAGTCGTCATGGAGAATGGCCAGACTCTCAATCCGAATTGGCTCGAATATCGAATGCCATGCATACACAATCTCGCTCCATCCGAGCATATCGACGTGATCACTGAATCGTTTGAGGTGGGTCGTGCATACCGGACCAAGGAAGTCGGGGAAGGTTACGTATCGGCCATCTTGGCGGCCATAGCGAATGCCATTTACGACGCAATTGGTGTGAGACTTTATTCCACACCTTTTACTCCGGAAAAAATTCTCCGAGGCTTGGGCAAACTTAAATGAATCCCTCAACCACCGAACAGTTTTTATCAACCTGCGACACAAAGAGGAGGTGAACGAGATGGAGGCGGTGACTTACTGGCGCAAAGATTTGGAAACCATGCCCAGAGAGAAACTGGAAGAACTGCAACTCTACAGGTTCAAAGACCGTATGAAGCATGTCTATGAACGCAGCCCCATGTACCGCAGAAAGTTTGATGAGGCGCGGATTAAGCCCGATGATGTACGCACTCTGGCAGATATCCTGAATGTTCCTTTCACAATAAAAGAAGAATTGCGAGAAAGCCAAGCAGCTCTTCCCCCCTGGGGAGATTTCATATGTATTCCTCCGGAGGAAGGGGTTCGTGTGTTCCAGACATCCGGCACTACCGGCATTCCCGTCAGAGCCATTTTGAACCAAGCGGACTGGAGTGTTCAATATTATGAACAGTTCATGCATTTCATGTATGGATACGGAATCAAAAAATCAGACATTCTGTTCGTGCCGTTCAATTTCGGACTTCATGTGGCCTGGTGGGGATTCTCCGCGGCCCTCCAACAAGAGGGAGTCATGATGGTTCCCGGAGGCGGCCAGTCATCTCAAGATAGAGTTAGAAACATCTTCGAATGGGAAGCCACTGTGGTATGCGGCACGCCCACCTACATGCTGTACCTGGGAGAACTTGCCGCCAAAATGGGAACGCCTTTAACCGGGTCCAAGGTAAGGATTCTCGTGGTCGCAGGAGAACCGGGCGCACAAGTGGCTAGCACCAAAAAGACCCTTGAAGAACTTTGGGGAGCTAAGGTCTACGATGACATAGGTTCCACGGAGGCGGCTAATTGGGGTTATGAATGTGTGGCCCAAAAAGGCACTCACCTTATTGAAAGCATGTTTTACGCTGAATGCTTGAATACGGACACTCTGAAGCCGGTGCCGGACGGCGAAGTAGGTGAACTGGTTCTTTCCAATCTGACTTGCGAGAGTATGCCGCTTCTGAGGTACCGCATAAAGGACCTTGTGAGATTCAATAAACAGACCTGTGAATGCGGCCGAACATTTTTACGTCTCGATGGCGGGGTGTTGGGTCGGTCCGATGATATGTTTCAATTTGCAGGTATAAACATCTTTCCGTCGGGCATTGAAAACCTCATTCGGGAGGTAGAAGAATTTTCAACCGAATACCAGCTAGTAGTCCCCAAAATGGGTTCAGGCAAGCACCTTAAAATACGTCTGGAACCCGCTGCTCCTGATATTTCTCCGGAAAAAATGCAGGAGGCCGTAAAGAAGTTCATCGACACAATGAAATTTCGTATTACTGTGACTCCTCAAGTGGAAGTCGCAAATATAGGTGAACTCCCTCGCTTCGAGGGCAAAGCCAAACGGGTTATCCGTGAGGAATGATCGCGGCTTCTTCAATCCGGCTTCATTTGGGTTTTTTGTATGCGCTTGAGTCCGGATTCCAATCTGTAAACAGAAATGGATGAGAAAGCGGGTGATTCACTTAGGCCCAGGCGTCATCACCCTGCAACCGGTGGCTCATTGTAGAGGTCCAAACGTGGCGAAGAATCCACAAGAGGTTACGAGCGGTTGCAAAACCTCACTGGAAAGAAAGAATAATGCATTATTTCGTAGGGGTCCGCGAGACGCGGGATGAACCGCCCGAAATCAGGCGCTTCTCGAAGCGCCCCTACTGCATCACATGTGTATTTGGAGGTTTTGCAACCACTCGTAGAATAATTTTGACTTTTTGATAGAAGAGCTGCTCCAGTTAGAACGGAAGGAAGGTCATGAAACATTCAAGAACTGTTGGTATGGCAGTGGTTATCGCCCTTGCTCTGTTCATTGCGCTTTTCAAACCCCTTACGGATCTGGCGCCCCAGGGCCACTACATTCTTGGTGTGATCCTCGTCACGCTTGGTCTCTGGATTTTCAGGGCTCCCAGTCTCCCCTACTTGGCTGGCGGCGCCCTCCTGTTGGGGGGCGGTCTCGCTTTTCAACTGCCTTTGAGTACCGTGGCAAGCGGTTATCTCAGTTCCGCCGTATGGGTGTTGATACCGGCCCTTTTCTTCGGATTTGCTTTGGTGAAAACGGGACTGGGGAGGCGGATTGCCTATTTCGTTCTAAAAACATTTGAGCCCAGCTATCTGACCATTGTCCTAAGCTGGTTTATCATCGGGCTCATTCTCTCTGCTCTCACTCCTTCCATCACTGTCAGACTGTCTATCGTCATGCCCATTGCCATCAGCCTCGTAGAGGCGTGCAAGATCGCTGATAGGTCCCGCGGCTCCGCTCTTGTCTGTCTTGCTGCCTGGGGAACGGCCGTACTGCCCGGCACAGGTTGGTTGACCGGTTCCCTATGGGGTATCTTTATGATGGGCTTCTATCCTGCAGAGATGAAGCCGCTGGTCACGTTTGGTTCATGGTTCGAGTATATGGCTGTGCCCTGGTTTATCGTCACAATCCTGTTTCTCGTCCTGGTTTACATCATCTTGAAACCTAAGGAACCTCTCGCCATTTCACGTGACACGTTCAAGGAACAGTATGCGGCCCTGGGAAAAATCACAAGTCAGGAACTTATCACTGCGACGATCCTGATCGCCGCTCTTATCCTCTTTACGACAGAGAAGCTGCACCATATACCCACTGCGGGGACTGCATTGCTGGCCTTTCTCTGCCTTATGGTCTTCCGGGTTGTTACCCTCCCTGAGATCTCAAGTGGCGTAAACTGGGACATAATCAATTTCTTTGGTGTGGTGGTGAGCCTTACGGCCATATTCGTGAAAGCAGGCATCTCCGACTGGGCGCGACCCTTTATTGAACCAACTATTCTATCACTAGCCGTCACGCCCGTGACATTTCTTCTCGTTATTACTGTTGGCTTCTGGTTGATTAGGTTTATCGACGTCCCCTGGGGTTTTTCAACGGTGGCCCTTACCGCCCCTCTTTTCATTCCGCTCTATCAACAGTTTGGTCTCCATCCGGCACTGGTCAGTGTGGCGGTAATTGCAGCGGGTAACTGCTTCTTCCTCGCCTACCAGCAGCCTTTTATCATGATAGGGGATGCCATGTCGAAATCACGAGGGTGGAGTCCGGCCCAGGTCAGCTTGGGCGGAATGGTCTATGCGGTCTCGGTGATTGTGGCCATCGTGATCAGTTCTTTTTATTGGAGAGCGATGGGCCTTATGCCGTGATAAATCAGGGCGGCGATACCATTTGATACAGTCCACAAAGGCCTTGCTCTTTTTCCTCGACTTGGCCTTTGAGCCAAGCTCGAGGCCCCTTCAAATGAAAGCATTTACCGTAAAGCCGATACTTTCCGGTGCGATACTCGATCTCCAATTGAATCCTTTGCCAAATAATCTTGGGACTTCTTTACGACCCGATGCGTCGGAATGCCGCTCCGCTTCGATACCGGGGCCACCAGCAGTCTCAAGCTCTGCCGCACACAGTTCTCGCCGTCAGGTACGTTCACTCGCAGGGACATCGGAGGTCACTGATCATATTACTGACCTCAACGCGAGAAAAAAATGACAACGAATCGGATAATTATTTTGGCATTTGCTATACTACAATTTACATCCAAGATCACAAAAATTGCCCCCGTTTGTAACGAGAACTATGATGTGTCGCCAGGGGATTGTGGACAACAGGAAAGCCATCAATTTGATTTGCTTTCTTTTCTTTTCCTCAGAGGTGTGTGATGCGTCTTCCGAGATTCCAACCTTTGCAGCCGAAATCCATTGAAGAAGCCGCTGAATTTCTTGGTAAATACGGGGGAGTGGCAGAAATAATGGCGGGAGGTACGGACCTTTTTCCCCGCATAAAGTACGGCGTGGCCTCTCCAGAAGTTGTTATCACCTTGAGAAAGCTGTCCAGGGAGTCACAAATAGCCATTCAGGACGGGTTCTTGTCCATCGATTCCGTAACCACCTTGAGTCAGGTCATTCGGTCCGAGTTGGTCCGTGAACATGCGCCCTTGCTTGCGGACGCAGCTTTGGCCGTTGGATCTCATCAAATCAGGAATATGGGAACACTTGGTGGCAATTTATGCCTTGAGTCACGTTGCACGTACTACAACCAGAGCCATGCATT
>DATJPW010000321.1:0-16281 GCA_035506215.1 Desulfomonilaceae bacterium | reverse complement strand
TATTGGTGTCCATCCATATGGTGTTCCATGACCCGTCAGCCCCGGAGACCAGGATATTTGCGTCTGCCTGATTCTGCAGGTTGTTCGAATGCGAGCCGAGCCAGCCGTTTACAGATTGTAAGCCTACAGTTGCGGTGGCCGCGGCGTCCACGTCATACGGGCCAAAGAACCCCGCTTTCCCCATCTGACTCCTGTACTCATAGTTCCATGTGAAGGCGCCGGTCATGGAGAATTCCCATGCGGCGGCGGGAGCTGCGACCAAGAGGACACTCAGGCCCAACAAGGCGCCCAGCAACCAAACCCTTTTCTTGGACATTTCCATTCCTCCTTACAAACCATGGGCGAACACATGCCGCCCAAAATCAGACCACACCAAACATTTAAACACCGGATTCCCGTTCCATTCAGGATTCCAGGTGCTTCTTGACAACATTTCAAATACTTGAAAGACTTTAATTGTGAAGTTTACAGTGAACTTTTGTTAAAATCAAGTTAGAATTTCGCCTGAATTAAAATTATATAACCGTTCATTGCAGAGAACATAGAGAACGCGGAAGCATTCTTTGTTCAAATTGTTTATCGGGGAACATATCCGCATAATTGTTGAGTTAAAGATCTATAGATGATAAACGGCTTTCCGTTGTTCGGGAGCACAATGGATCGAAAGTGTTTACGATTCGCTTTCAAGTGGTAAACATGTGACCCAGCAATGAACAAAACTCCTCATTCCCCTCCTTGATAGAGGGGCTCAAGGGGGATTTTAAAGTTACGACTGTGGCCTAATATGTCGCTTCTTTGAGCGCAATTTGGTGTGAACAATGAAGATCACTATTATGGGTACCGGCACGGCCACTCCTGTTCTGAAGCGGAACGCTTCGGGTCTGGTGGTAGCCGCGGCCCGGTTGTTAATTCTTATTGATTTGGGACCCGGCACGTTGCGTCGGATGTGCGAAGCCGGAGTAGATTTCAAAACTATTGACCTGATTTTGGTTACCCACTTTCATCCCGATCACGTGTCAGACCTGGCACCTTTCTTATTTGCGTCCAACTATGCGTACGGTCCGTTTCGGAAAGAACCTTTCTTCTTGATCGGTCCAACCGGTCTGGAGCGACTCTATGCAGGATTGATCGAGATGTACGGACACTGGATAATTCCTACCGGTGACCGACTGTCAATCAAAGAATTGAATTCCCAAACGGCCGACCTCTTTGTCTCAGGGGATTTAATGATTCGCTCGGTACCGGCCGCGCATTCGCATCCTGCCTTGTCATATAGACTGGAAGCGGAAGGTTCATCTTTGACCGTTTCGGGTGATACGGACATGTCGGAAAATCTTGTGGAACTTGCGCGGGGAACCGACGTTCTTATATGTGAATGTTCGATGCCTGACGGCTCAAAAATTTCCGGACACTTGACGCCATCTGAAGCCGGGATTAGCGCGCAACGAGCAGGAGCCAAAAAGCTTGTACTGACTCATTTTTATCCTCCGTGTGATGAAGTTGATGTGGTCAGGCAGGCGTCAACGACCTTTTCCGGTGAGATTATCAGGGCCGAGGATCTGATGGTGCTGGATGTATGAGGGGTCGAGATCTTGCGTTAGACGATCGGTGGTTTCAAAACATCACCGCCTGGATTCCCGCTTTCGCGGGAATGACTGAATGATTGTTGTCCTATGGACAGCCCTTGGTATTAGCGCACAAAACATGTAGAATGCGGCACTAAAGACTTGGAGAGCGCTCAGTAGCGCAAAGGTAATCCATTATCATGGAACCGGTCTGGAAAAGAATAGTAGGCAAGGGACTTTTCACTATATTCTTTCTGGTCCCCCTGATGCTTCTTGTGCAGATCCCGATATTTCTGGCAGGAGCAGGTCTTGCCACTTATTTGGTATTTTCTAAAGACCTCGGTGAAATCCCGTCGTTGCAGTCGTACGAGCCTAAAACCGTGTCCACGTTCTATTCCGATGACGGCACGGTCATAGGCGTTTTCTACAATGAGAAACGATTTGTGGTCGATGCTGAACAGATCCCTCAGCATGTTGTAAGTGCATTCCTTGCAGCGGAAGATGCTCGGTTCTTCGAGCATTCCGGGGTAGACTGGCTCGGATTGTTGCGTGCCTTCTCGCGCAACATAATGGCGGGTCGAATAGTGCAGGGTGGCAGCACCATCACCATGCAGGTTACTCGCAATTTTCTTCTTACCAAGGAGAGGACATTCTCCAGGAAAATTAAGGAGATCATCCTTGCCTTACGGCTGGAAAAGGTATGGGGCAAGAAAAAGATTCTCCATGTCTATCTCAACGAGATATTTCTGGGCGAACGCTGTTACGGAGTGGAAGCCGCCGCACGCGGCTACTTTAACAAGCCGGTGGAACATCTGACTGTGGGCGAGGCCGCTTTAATAGCCGGTTTGATCGCCAGTCCCACCCGTTTCAATCCCTTTAAGAACGAGGACCTCGCGCGACAACGGCAAGCAACTGTTTTGTCACGGATGCTAAAAGCGGGATTCATCACGCAGGAGCAGTATCGGGAAGCCTCCAATGAAAGGCTTCATTTTAACAGAGAACAGGTTCGACCCTTTGATCTCGTGCCGGACTTCTCAGAGGCGGTGAGACGCTATATCATAAGCAAGTATGGTCAAGAAAAGCTGCTCAATGAAGGCTTGAAGGTCTTCACCACGTGCCGGGTCGACTTTCAGCGTAAGGCCGTGGAAGACCTGCAGAAGGGAGTCGAAGAAATAAAGGCCAGACAGAAGCACCTGGCTATCTTGCGAACCGTCCACAAGGACGAAATTCCCGAATTACTGCAAAGACGAAGGACCCCTGAACTGGCCGAAGGAAGGATTTACCAGGGGATAGTGGTGAGGATCGTACCCAGAGCCAATAAAGAACTGGACATTCATGTAGCTTTAAGTAAACGGCTTCAAGGCCGCGTGCGGCTTGCCGCCGACCGGGGTGGGCTGTACAAAGTGGGTCAAGTTTTGGCGTTGCGCTTTGATAAATTCGTGGATGACGTACCTCATTTCACCCTGGACGACAACCCGAAGCTGCAAGGCGCGCTAGTCTGCATTGAAAACAGGACGGGGTATGTACGCTCCCTCGTAGGGGGAGTTTCCGGAGAGCTTTTTCAGTTTAATAGGGCCATTCAAGCAAAGCGCCAGCCGGGCAGCGCTTTTAAACCTATCATCTATTCCGTCGCGATCGAAGAAAAGAGCTACAGCCCTGCGACGATAATAGTGGATGAACCGTTAAGCTTTGGAATAACGGAAAAGGAAGAGGATGACTGGACGCCGAAGAACGCCGGAGGCGATTTTCTCGGACCGTTGAGTCTTCGCCGAGCGCTGGAGCTCTCGCGAAATATCTGTACCGCTAAGATCCTCTATGATGTCGAGCTTGATCCGGTGCTGGCGACGGCAAAAAGGATGGGGATAACCTCGCCTCTGGGTCGAAATCTGTCCTTGAGTCTGGGCACCTCGGAACTCAGCCTTTTGGAACTAACGTCAGTTTACACGGTGTTCCCTAATAGTGGAGTACATGTGACGCCCACACTGGTAAAACGAATAGAGGACCGTTTCGGCAATGTCCTTGAGGATAACACTGACTTGCCTTTGCTGGATGAGTCCGAAATACCGACTCCGATTCCCCGAAAGGAGTTCAGAGAACTATGGCCGTCCGGTCCGTGGCATTCGATAGCTGAAATCGAGAATGAACATAAGACATCAGTGAATGGTTCGACGCGCGTCCGGGCCGCGATCTCGCCGGAGACGGCGTATATCATGACTCAGCTTCTTCAGGGCGGGGTGGTGGAAGGGACCGGAGCGTCCTTGGGTAAGTACTTGAAACGAAAAGATCTCGCGGGCAAGACCGGCACCACCAACAACTCGGAGGATGCCTGGTTTATAGGGTTCAACCCGGACTATACCACCGGAGTTTGGGTCGGGTTCGATGAAAAAAGACCGTTGGGGCACAGAGAAGAAGGTAGTCGCGCAGCTCTCCCCATTTGGGGTTACTTTATGAGAGACATCCTTGTGAACCGACCTGAGAAGGAATTTCCTGTTCCTCCGGACATCGTATTCCAGGAGATGTTGACGTTTTCCGGATCTTCCAAGGCAGGAACAGCCCCAAAGATGGTAAGGGAACCGATTTACAAGCCTTTTGCGGGAAGAACGCTTATTTTGTCCCCCCTTGACGCTCCCGAGGCCTTGTCTGAATATTACCAACCAACGCCTCTTCCTCCTCCGGCCGCGCCGTGGCAAATCTACAACGCGCCTCCAAACGAAGTTTATCCGGTTCAGCCGGGCCCGGCGCTCCCCTTGCAGCAGTCGATCGATCCCAGATATGCGCCACCCGGCCAAACGCCTCAAAATTTCCCCCCTTCGCCGTCTCAGCCCGGACCGTATTCTTCGTGGAATCCGCAACAGCAGCCTACGGACACACGGCTCCAGCAGGGGGGCCAGATATATCCACAACCGCCTGTGCCGGGCAGTCCCTCCGGCGGAGGAACACGACTCCCGCCTGAGGCATATCGATAACATCCCGTAAAGGCCCCTGATTGAAACGGCAATTGGAAGCGTCCTGTAAATGGAGATCTCGGGGCCGGCTTCTGCTGATTTCCGTTCACGTAAATGACTTGAACTGAAATCACTTCTCGCACGAATCGGTCCTAAGTGGTAAACAAACGATCCCAACATCGGTCAAGACCCCATCCATTCTTCATAGGCGTTAAAATAAGGCTCGTTTCGAGATCAATCAGTCTTCGTCCCTGACGGACGAAACAACAATAGCCATGGGTGCAACCCACGGTACGAAGTAGATCAACAAGATGATACGGACCCTGGAAGGGGCCGACATCTTTTGTGGGACCCCTTCATGGTCCGGGTTTATTATCCACTAATATCCGTGGGTTGCCCCCACGGCTACTATTGTGCTCTCCCTTCGGGGGAGAATGGAAAGTTTATTTTAATGCCTATGGGATTAAGGAGGGATTTTGATATATTGCACTGACTTGCTCCCCGGTCAGTGGTACCCCAAAATCTCAATGTTCCACCATGCCTGGCGGCACGGACCTATGTAGTTTCCGAGCTGCACATTTATAGCGACCGGTGTAAGGGCGCGAAATCTTCATAATAACGGCTTACTTGCTTGATCTGACGAGTGTTGGCAGGTTAAAATATAATTTATTGGAGGGGCTACCAAAAATGACGGATGAGACAAGAGTGTCGTCCAATCTGAAATGGCTCGAAGTCCCCGATTTGCGGGACCCGTACCTCATTGCGGGTTTCCATGGTTGGTCCAATGCCGGGAGTGTATCCAGCGATACGTTGGCATACCTGAAGGAATTCTTGCAACCACGCACCTTTGCCGTTTTCAGCGACGAAGCCTTCCTCAACTACACGCTCGATCGACCAATCGGTCACATAGAAGACGGAATCATATTGCATTTGGAATCACCGGCCGCCGAATTGACCTGCTGGACCAACTCTGAAAGTGATCGAGATCTGATTTTGATCCTGGATAAGGAGCCTCATTCAAACTGGTCGTTGTACGCAACAACCATTTTGGAAGTCATTCGGCGTTTGGGCGTGAAAAGGCTCTACACTATAGGTGGAGTTCAAGACTCTCTCTCCCATTTAGCCCCGGTTTTGGTCACCGTTGTGGGTTCATCTTCTTACTTGGTTGACGGGACTCTACAACTGGAGGACGGGATTGACCAAGCGGACTATTATGGACCTGTCAGCATACATTCATATTTGATAAAGACTTGTATGGAAGCCGGCATAGAGGCGGTCAGTCTTTGGGGACATGTGCCGGCCTATCTCCAGAGAAGCCCAAAGGCTGTCGCCAAGCTCATAACGATACTCAACAAAGCCGTGGGCATGCGCTGCCCAATTCAGAGCTTGAGACAACAATCCGTAGACCTCGACCGAAAGGTCAATGAGGCGATTGCAAGGGACCCCAATTTGAAGCAGCTCGTAGAAAGTATGCAGGACAAGAAGCTCCCTGCCGAATCGCCTCCAGGGAGGGACAAAATTATTCGGTTGAATGATTTCCTGCATCGTGATCCGAAAAAGGATCCCGAGTCCTAGCGTTCCGATTTGTGAGTTTCCCCTGGATCGGTGTATGGCCCATGAAATCGAGCACCTTTGCTCTTCAGATCATTCCTGATGTGACCATAGATGATAAGTACTCGGCCATTATAGGGGCAGCGCTTACGAGGATTGACTCGTTCACCGCGAAGGCCGTGAAGGATCAGCGTCTTGATGAATTGTTTTTGCTGGAAAAAAGCGGGATTGACCAGGTCGGCGCACTTAAGATCTTGGCCCACCGTGGACGCTTCATGGTAGGCTTTCAATTTGAGTCTCACCCAGACAATTTCACACAGAATTTCACACTATATGTGAAGAAATTTATCGGTGACGGAGAGGCGGTGAAGTTTACGCTCACGCCGACTGTTCAGGACATTATTCTCCAGCTGATATCTTTGGAGGATCATCGAACCGTTGCAATATTTTCTATGTTGAACAGTTCCATGGACGTGGGATATCGCATACTAACAGGTGCGTACGGCAATCAGCTCCGAAGATTGGTAGATAAGGTCCCGCCGATCCTGACCGAAGGTATCGCCAGGAGACTGGAAAGGCTGGCCCTTTCCAAATCCACTGGAGACGAGGAATTGTGGAAAGATAGCGCCACACCGGCAGATGCAGCGCACTCGCGGCAGGAAGGTAACAGACCTGGGTCCCAGGACAATATATTGCGCGTACTTATCGACGACGCAACCTCGGCAGAGATAAGTGACTACGTGGAAAACCTGATCTCCAGTAGTGAGCGAATTCAAAAGAAGCGCTTGATATTACGTGAGAACCCTGACATACCGTTGGGCGAAATTTACGATCAGATGGTGCGCGAGGACCTCGAACAACTCGAAAATTGCTATGCTCGCGTCCACATATATCTGAAAGCATTTTACAAAAATAAAGACCGCAGAATCGGAACTCAGAACCGGGTCTTGAGACAGTTCTTTGCCGATCAAATTGAAAAAATTATTGCTGAAACGGCGCTCCTGGAGGATTTGCTCAGCTTGAGCGAGGATGAGTACTTTAAGCATATAGCCCACCACAACGATAGATGATTGTGAATTGAAGTCAATTCGGGCTAAGCACAGATTACTCGCTGCTCTGAATTTGGAACGCTCTGTCCTCAATAAATCTGGGAAGGTCTTTTATTCTTGTGTGAGGGTGGAAGCCAACCATGCACAAACGTACTATAAAGGCCAAAGATATCGTGAATGATATTCGGAGAGGATTAACCGACTCCCAACTGATGAGGAGGTACGGTGTTTCTGTGAAAGGGCTTCAGGGCGTGTTCACTAAGCTGGTGCAGGCTAAAGCAATAATGCCGGAGGAGTTGTTCGACCGGGCCCCAGTCTTGGCCGAGGATAGCGTGACGGTGGAAAGCATTCGAATGGACCCTCGCGAGAAGCTGGAGATTACGGTCCGGGTAAACGACGCTGCCGATCCAAAACAGGGAGGCATACTGCGTGATCTATCGCCGGCAGGCGTAGGTGTCCGAGGAATTGAGACGCGAAGAGGGGAGATCAGAAACTTGGTAATTGAAGCCGGCCACATCTTCCCGGTGGACGGCTTTTCTTTTGAGGCGGTATGTCGCTGGGTCAAGAGAAGGAGATCTGAAGGCATCGTAGACGCGGGCTTTGAGATAACGGACATTTCAGAGGAGGGTAAGAAGCAGCTCCAAAAAATTATCAGGTTCCTGAATCTTCAGGAATGAGGCTTTGAGGCTTGTGTCGAAGCAGAGCTCGTGCGTCTTTGGATACAAGATAATCCTACCCCGCACGTCTCAGTTACTCGGTGGAAGTTACATCCGGCGCTACAGAGGACACGCCAAGACTCCTTTGTCCAATATCAGAATCTTACCCGCTTTTTTTGCGGCCCGCGGGTCATGAGTCACCATTATAATAGTTTTTTGAAAAGCTTCATTTAGGTCCTCAAGCAGATTCAAGACTTCCTCAGCAGAATTTTTGTCCAGATCGCCTGTGGGCTCGTCGGCCACGACGATCACCGGATCTGCAATCAGTGCCCTTGCTATGGCTACCCGCTGCTGTTGTCCTCCTGAAAGCTGAGCCGGATAATGGTCCATTCGGTCCAAAAGTCCTACGGCTTCCAATGCCGCTACCGCATGTTCCCGTCGGCTGCGGTGAGGCAATGATGTGAGCAGGAGCGGGAGCTGAACATTCTCTATTGCCGTCAATACCGGAATAAGATTGTAGAACTGGAAGACGAAGCCCACGTTGTTAGCTCTCCAAGTGCTGAGTTCCGATTCACTTAGCCCAGCGATGTCCACTCCGCCAATCATGAGAGTGCCTTCGTCAGGGCTATCGATCCCGGCAATCAAGTTCAACAGAGTCGTTTTTCCTGATCCCGAAGGTCCCATAAGCGCCAGAAACTCCCCTTGAGTAACGGTCATCGTGATATCTCTGAGCACGGGAATTTCTTGATCCCCTCTTCTGTACGACTTGGACAACTTTTCTATCATCACCAAAGGTGAGGCTCCGCTATTCATTCCTTCACTTTCACCCTGGTTCCGTCCGTCACGTCATTATGTGGCTGGAGGACGATTAAATCTCCCTGCTTCAGGCCGGAAAGGATCTCCAAGGTGGCTCCCCACCCTCGGCCGATCTTGACTGGAACGGCATGAATACGATTATCGTTGATTCGAAATGCGAGATCTCGGTTTCCATCTTTACGGATCGCGGACGCGGGAATGCCCAGGAAAGCTTCCAATTCGTCATCTCTGAGGGGCCGTTCCAGAAAGGCGACTTTCGTGCTCATTTCCGGGAGGACTCTGTCATCCCTCTTGTTGAATACCACTTTGGTGAGAACCGTAGCCTTTGAACGGTCCGCCGTTGGTACTATCATGTGAACCGTTCCCAGGAACCGTTCCCCTGGCAATGCGTCCAAACGAATTTCAGCCGCGGCCCCGGTCTTTACTTTTTCGAGGCTTGATTCAGCGACATCCACTTCGACCATGAGAGAGTTCAAATCGGCCATTGTCGCCACTGCTGCTTTGGCATTCAGGGCTGCTCCAAAAGGGGCCACTACTTCCCCCTTGTCCGCATTCTTTGTCAATATCACGCCGTCGAAGGGCGCTCGAATCAGTGAGTATTCGAGATTGACTTCAGCTACTTTCACACTGTGTTCAGCTCGGTCGACTGAAAATCGTGCTGAAGTTTCCATTGCGCGCGCCTTCTTGAAACGGGCCTCTGCTGTATCGAACGCCTGTTCCGAAACGGCCCCGCTTTCTCTCAGGGCTTTGTGACGGTTGTAGTTAAGTGTTGCGTCCTCCAATTCGGCTTCAGCATTTTTCAAAGCTGCCGCTGTGACCCGGAGATTGGCTCCGGCTTCGTCCAAGGTCGCCTTGAGGTCCTGATTCTCCAGTTGAGCGATGATATCGCCTTCTTTTACAAACTTCCCTTCTTCCACATGAAGTTGCTCGATCCTGCCCGTAGCCTTGGAAGAGACCGCTGCCTTGCGTTGCGCCACTACGTATCCACTTGCATTAAGAATGGTCAAGGCCCGAGAAGGGAACATGCTGGAAACCTTTACGGCCTGTACTTCGACAGGCCCTCGTAGGATCCCGAACCATGCTAGAAACCCGACCGATATTACCGCAAGAACTCCAACAATGATCGTCCAGAGCGACCGCCTTTTAACTTTGGTCAACGATGCAGCCGACTTTCTATGGGCTTCAATCTTCAGTCTAAAAAGGTCCTTGCTCGGCATGATTAGTATTCCATTCTCAACGCATTCCTGCTTCAATAGAACTATACCATTTCGGAAGTATTGCTTGAAGGTCAAGCACGTGCAGATGAAATGTTGAAACGTGGGTCCTGGTTCCGTGATATAATTCGCATCCAGAGTTCCCCCATTCCCCCCTTTAATAAAGAGGGATTAGAGGGGATTTTCTTACAGAAGCGAACGTGAGTTGGTACAAAGGATTTGGACCGGTCCGGTAAGTTTGACCTGATGAGGAGCCTCAGCAACCGTGCGAATTCAAATACTGCCAAGACTGATTTTGACGGCTGTTGTTTTGGTGGTTGCCACTTTGTTTATGGGAATAGCGCTCATTTTGATAAGTCTTGTAACATCGGGAGGCCCCGCTTATCGGATAATGTGCGCGTGGGCCTGGGTCGTATCGAAATGTATGGGTCTTTCATTTTCCGTAAGCGGCAAAGACAGAATTGTTCCGGGAAATTCATACATAATCACACCCAATCATCAGAGTAATGCCGATATCCTGGCTCTTGTGAGAATGCTGCCGCTACAATTCAGGTGGGTGATAAAAAAAGAACTTGCAAAGATACCTGTATTCGGATGGGCCCTCAATCGAGCCGGCGCGATTTCAATAGACAGATCCAATCGACGCCAATCAGTGCAGAGCCTCCAAGGGGCGAAGGAAAAACTCAAGGGAGGCTGGAGCGTGCTGATCTACCCTGAAGGTACTCGAAGTACGGACGGTGTCCTGCTCCCCTTTAAAAAGGGAGCCTTTATGATGGCGGTCCAAACCGGAATCCCTATAATTCCTGTGACGACGAACGGGGCCTTTAAGGTGCTGCCGAAGAAGACTGTGTGGTTTCGCCCGGGCCACATAACCGTAACCGTGGGTAATCCGATTATCACCACCGGCCTGACGGAGAAGGATGTTCCTGACCTTATGGAAAAGACTCGCGCTGAGATCAACAGGAATTTGAATCCGGACTACAATCCATTCGGCAGTGTTTCAGACAAATGATTCCTGCTCATGGTAGGCCGGTACCATAGTCGGCGGGATCAGTGGCAGGTCTATTATGCGACGTCCGGCTGCACAAGATCTATTCACGGCAGATTATATAAGCCCGAGAGTTGAACGGAATCTTCATCCACAGGATTTGTTGATTGCTCACGTTTCTTCTGCTTGGCTTCGGCTATCTTCCGGCCGTGGCGAACAATGTCGCCGGTGACGTCGTATATAACTTCTTCTGCAATGTTGGTGGCCAAGTCGGCCAAGCGTTCCAGATGACGAGCAAGCAGGAAAAGACGAGCCAACGGGGTTACCAGTTCTACGTCTTCTCGCAACTTCGCCTCAAATTCGGCGTGCAATGATCGCCTCATGCGATCAACTTCATCGTCTTTTGACAGCACCTCGTAAGCATCTTCCGACGACTTATTGACAAAGGCCTCAAGGCTCTGCCTTAACATGCCTTGCGTTTTCCGGGCCATAAGGAAATAGTCTTTAGGGATGCGAATGATCCATGAACCACGACAGAAGTCCCTGGCAATCCTGGCAATATTCGCCGCGTAATCCCCGGCCCGTTCAAGGTCTTTGTTTATTTTCAAGGCTGCAACGATATGCCTCAAGTCTTTCGCCACAGGCTGATGCAACGCAAGGACCTCAAGGCATTCCTCTTCCAGGTCCACTTCGGCAAGATCTATCTCAAGATCCCCATCTATCACCTGCTTGGCCAGAGCTTCATCTCTGCGGTCAAGCGCCTTTAATGCCAGATGTAGATTTTCCTCGACTCGGATGCTGAGCACCAACAGCATATTGTTGAGCTTCTCGATCTTCCTTCCGAGTCTTAGACGCGTGTCGGATTTCATCAAGTCTTCCTCAAGAACTCCTCAGAGTGACAGCCGCCACAACTAGGGAATCGTCCCAATTCTTACCAAGGTCAAAACCACCCTCGTCTTTGTGGCAAGAGCCACTCTGATGCGCCATCATTTAGCTCCGCGCGTCTTCAGAAGCTCCACTACCGGAGTATGACCTCTGCCAGAAGCCAGGCTCAAAGCCGTATTGCCTTCATTATCTTTGGCGTTGACATCCGCCCCTTTAGCTATAAGCATTTCCGCCACTTCTTTGTGACCTTCAAATGCCGCCACGATGAGGGGTGTCGCCCCGTTTCGCTTCTCCTTGGCATTAACGTTGGCTCCCTTTTCCAGTAATAATTTTACCACATCGGGTCGTCCTTCAAAAGCTGCGCCAAAGAGTGGCGAGACGCCGTCCTTATTAGCGGCATTAACATCTGCGCCTCTCGAAATAAGAAGCGCCACCAGGTCGGTGTTCCCTGCGAATGACGCTCCTATGAGGGCTGTGTCTCCATCCTCGTTTTGGGCATTAATATCAGCGCCCTTGGCAAGAAGGAGTTTAATCATCTCGATGCTGCCATCCACGGAAGCCTCCATTAACGGCGTGAATCCATCAGCGTCTTTGGCATTAACGTTGGCTCCCTTACTCAGCAGCTCTTCGACCTTTTTTACGTCTCCGGCCCTTACCGCATCCATAAGGCTTTCTTCCGGGGACCCTGCATAGACGGGTGCGCCAAAACTGAATATCAATAACGGGACTAATATTGTCGCAAACCCTCTAAGAATATTCATGATATTCCTCCCTTCCGAGTGCCGCAGCCGATCCGGGGGAATCATATCCCTCGGGAACAGATATTAGTGGCGTTCGAAAAAATGAGTCAAGATAAATCAATGCAAAAGGTTGCTCCGATACGTCAGCGCTTCGGACTTTTGGGTGGGCTGAATATATCTATAGCTCGATGCTCCACTTGCTCTGCGGCTTCTTGAATGCTTTCGGGCAGCGTTGGATGGGGATGAATCGTCAAAACCAAATCATCGACATGGGAAGCCGACGCGACCGCGAGACACCCTTCTGATATCAGATCAGAGGCATGCGGACCTACAATATGGACACCAAGAACAGCCCCGGATTCGGCATCCGAAATCACCTTGGAAAAGCCTTCTCCGGCCTCTCCAAGCGTGGCTGCGCGACCTAATGCCTTGAAGGGAAAAACACCAATTTTCACGTTGATCCCTTTTGCTTTCGCTTCATCCTCACTAAGACCGACTGTAGCGATTTCGGGATCACTATATATAACGCCAGGGACCTCCACGCCTTCGAAAGCTGCGGGCTGACCGGCAATCACCTCTGCCGCGACTTTACCCTGAAACATGGCTTTATGCGCCAACATGGGACCAGGCACCAAATCACCGATGGCGAACGCGCCGCGGACCGACGTCTCCATGCGCTCGTTCACTTGGACAAAACCTTTGGAGTCAAGTTTCACCCCAACCTTTTCGAGACCTATGCCACTGCTATTGGGCCGCCGGCCGATTGCCACCAGTATCTTGTCCGTCGCTACGGATTTGTCTCCGTCTGCCGCGGAATATTGAAGTACCGCCTCATCTCCCTTACGCGTCAATCCTTTCACCTTGGCTCCCAATACGAGCTTGATGCCCAGTTTCATCAGTGCGCGGTCCATTACAGGGGGAATCTGGGAATCCAGCATGGGTAGCAGCTTCTCGATCGCGTCCAACATAGTGACTTCCGTTCCAAGTTTCGCATAAGCTATCCCCAGTTCGAGCCCTACAGCGCCTGCGCCAATAACTATCATACGTTCCGGCACCGCGGACAATGCAAGGGCGTCAGTTGAATCGATTACCAATTTACCGTCTCTGGGCAGACCGGGAAGCTGTGCTGCTGACGATCCGGTTGCGAGAATACAGTGTTCGAACTCGAAACGATGCACTCCATCCTTACTCTCGACCGAAAATGAACGATCTCCGGTGAGGCGAGCCTCTCCGATAACTATTTGAATTTTATGTTGATTAAGCAACGAAGCGAGCCCGTTACGCAACTTTTTGACTACATCATCTTTCCACTTCATGAGCCTGCCAAGATCCACTGTCACGCCGGACGTAATGAGGCCGATAGCGTCCCCGTGCTCAATTTGCTGTTTGAGGTCGGATGCATGAATCAAGGCCTTGGAAGGGATGCAACCAACATTGAGACAGACCCCGCCCAAAAGTCCCCGTTCTACCAACGTCACTTCAAGGCCTAATTGCGCTGCCCTGATCGCGGCAACGTAACCGCCGGGACCGGAGCCGATTATCGCGACCTGAGTTCCTTGGGCGAAATCACCGACGACCATAAGAATTGCTCCTTGAACTGTCTTAAAAAGTAGACACTATCCGATCGAATGTGGTTCAAGCCACGTCTACCAGCATTCTCATCGGATCTTCCAAGAGTTCTACTAAATGATTCATGAATCGAGCAGCTTCAGCCCCATCCAGAATCCGATGATCAAAAGAGATCGCCAGGGGCATCATTGTGCGGATAACCACTTGGTCATCGCGTACCACCGGCTTCTTCTTGGCTCGTACGGCAAGCAATATTGCCGCCTGCGGATGTTGTATGATGGGGGTCGCCCAACTTCCGCCTATCGCACCGACATTAGTTATCGAAAAAGATCCTCCTCGCAGATCATCCAAGTCGATGGTGCGCTCACGAGCTTTTTCAGCCAGTCCTTGAAGTTCCTCGGCAATTTGGAGAATTGATTTGCGATCCACATCGCGTATGACTGGAACCATAAGCCCTACTTCCGTATCAGTAGCGATGCCTATATGGATGTATTCCTTGTAAACGATTTCCCCTGTTTCCTCGTCCAGAGAAGAATTCAGAATCGGAAATTCTTTAAGTGAAGCAGCCGCAGCCTTGGCCAGGAAAGAAAGGACAGTGAGCTTGATCCCGCGGCTTTCTGCAAGATAGCGCTCTCGATCCACCACTTCAAGCAGCGTTGTGACATCAGCTTCATCAAAGTGGGTGACATGGGGAATGGTTGAGGCAGATCGAGTCATAACTTCAGCGACTCGTTTGCGTACACCCTTTAAAGGAACACGTCGGGTCGGCCCGTACTTTTCGAAATCAAAACCCGCCGTAGAAGGCGCCTTAACAGGAGCCGCCACAGGCTCTTTAGGCCGGGCGGCCTCTTCGCTAGCCCTACGGATATCATCGTCCGTTATACGACCATTTGGACCGCTTCCCTTAACCGTGCTGATATCAACCTTGAGTTCACGAGCGAGTTTTCGAGTGTGAGGCGTGGCCAGCACTTTTCCTTCGGGGGCTGCCTCAGACGGGCGAAATGGAGCTTCTTTAGCTTCCTCTTCTTTCTCAGCAGGTTTTTTCGGCTCTTCACGGCGTTCCGGTTTCTTCGCTTTTTCAACGGCCTCTCCGGCCTCTTCGGTCTCTATTACGAGGAGAGGTTCTCCGACCCTCACGGTATCGCCGGGCTTAAGAGGGATTTCCGCAACAGTGCCGGAAAAAGGCGAGGGCAATTCCACCACGGCCTTATCCGTTTCGACGCGGACGACCATTTGGTCGGCCTTTACCTTGTCCCCGACTTTCACCAGGTATTCCACGATCTCCGCTTCTGCAATTCCTTCTCCCACATCGGGGAGCCTGAATACTTGTTTCATAGATAATCCCCCTCCCTTTAACAATGTTAGAACTGCATAGTATCGTGGATCGCCTTTACCACTCGGTCCGAATCAGGGTAGTTGTATTCCTCAAGCTTGGAAAGTGGCGCTATCACATCGTAACCGGTCACGCGTTTGACCGGGGCAAGCATGGAAAGCAGACATCGTTCGCCCACCAGAGCGGCGATCTCCGCTCCCACTCCAAACGAACGAACAGCCTCATGGACGATTACCAGCCGGCCGGTTTTTGTTACCGAGTTGACAATAGCCTCAACATCAAAAGGCCAAACCGTGCGCAGATCGAGAATTTCAGCATCAACCCCCTCGCCTGATACGTGTTCCGCCGCCCTCTCGCAAACAGAAACCATGCCGCCGTAGGTCACCAGAGTAATATCACGGCCTTCTCGGGCCAGTCGGGCTTGTCCCAACGGGACCCGGTACTCTCCTTCAGGGACTTCTTCTTTGAAGAGCCTGTACAGACGCTTTGGTTCCAGAAATATTACCGGGTCAGGATCTTCAATCGAGGAAGTCAGAAGGCCCTTGGCATCCGACGGTGTTGAAGGTATGACCACCTTGAGGCCTGGGAGATGGCAGAACAACGCTTCAGGCGCATCTGAATGATGCTCCAAGGCCCGAACGCCGGCCCCGTAAGGAGCGCGGATTACCAGCGGGACGCCGTACAAGCCCTGAGAACGATGACGCATGCGGGAGGCATGACTGTAAACCTGGTCAAAAGCTTTAAACATAAAACCTTCAAACTGAATTTCCGCAATGGGACGCATCCCGTATATTGCCATTCCTATGGCACTGCCGACAATACAGCTCTCTGCCAAGGGAGTATCGATTACTCGCGTTGCCCCGAATTTTTCAAGGAGCCCAACCGTGGCCCGAAATACCCCTCCATCCACACCCACGTCTTCGCCCATGACCACAATTCTGTCATCTTTTTCCATCAGCTCGTGAAAAGT
>DATJPW010000320.1:0-2537 GCA_035506215.1 Desulfomonilaceae bacterium | reverse complement strand
TTTCTCCCGGATTGGTGTCGTGGCTGCCTCCATATATATCGAGATTGCCGCTCTCATACCTTTGAAGCTCTTCAGCAACAAACTTAAGCGCGGTAATGGGATTCAACCAGGGGTAAAAGCCGCCTGCAAATATGATCGAGCGCCGCTTCAGGTCAGGGTCGTGCTCGGGTAGATCCGGAGACATGGCAACCGGCATGTAATGAATTTCCAAGTCCGAGATGTCAATCCCCGCCATCATGAGGAACGCCATAAAGTAATAGCGTTGCCTCAGTCCGGCGCAAGTGAAGAAATCCCCCTGCGCGATACTCTGAAGTTTCCGAGTGGCCAGCGCAAAACGGGCAGTCGGAAGATAATCTTTGGCCATCTGCTCGAATTCGATCAGGTCCGGGCCGTGGAAATCGATGGCCACAGGGATGTCGTGATTGTTTTCCCACTTCCTGGTGGAAGGCTTTACGCACACAATGATGTCGGGTTTTTCCTTCTCAATGATCTCATCCTGGTTGGAGTCGGTCCAAAGCCTTTCTCTTACATTCTGCGGGAGGTTGTCGTCGAATTCTCGGCGCAGGAAACGATTCCACGGCAATGAATAGACCACCTCAAAACCTCGGGATTCAAGCCCCCTGATTATCTGCCAACTACGTAGTCCTCCCCCGGAAGTGGCCATTCCTGCCAAAGGCACTATGTCGGAAGCAAAAACGAGAACTTTTTTCATGCGTGGAACGATCCTACTTTTGGAAATAGAGGCAGCCCGAACAGGCGGCTATTGCCTTGCCGGGATCCAATAAACGGCAGATCAGGGTCAAGGAGCGACTTGTCTGTTGGCCAAGAAATCCTTCAAAACATGAAGAGTCATTCGGGTCGTCGCGGCCACACCGTTTTTCCGGTAGAATTCCCAGCCCTTCCTTATCCAGCGCTGACGTATGTCTCGGACGGGATAATTGTACAGATTGTCACCGGGGAAAAACCGCAAGCCCACGTTGGGCCTCCCATTGCTGCCGTAACTATATATTTGATCGACACACAGACAATTCCTGCATGGAAGCATCCACCGGTCACGCGGTTGACAGTATTTGTTGTAAAGAAACTCACGGACTTCCTGAATCATGGGGGAGTTGTAAAGATCGCCAAAAGATGATTCTTTGAGGTTACCGAAAACGAAGGTGGAGCAGCTACCGCAACTTTCGAGCTTGATCCAATCCCGTCCGTCAAGTTCCCTGGTAGGCGGCTTGAAGAAAGGCCGAGTGAAGAATTCGCAAACCCCGACCTCCGATCCGTCATCGGCTTTTATGCGGCTGATCCGCATGTCGTTGCTCCACACGTATCCGTCTTCAAGCTCTTCCTTGTTCCCGAAAATGTCCCCTTGACGGACTTCGTCGGAATATTTCTCATACCCGGTGTTATCCGCGGGCGGCTGGGTATGGGCAATTTCCTCCGAGCGTTCAGTCGAGGTCATATCGATCCAAGCGCCGTCCATTTTGGGCATTCGTGTGAAGGCAAGGCGCAGTCGATACTTGTTCTTGATACAATAGTCCACCAACTCATCAAGAAGGCGATTCACCTGGTCCGGGATGTCCCAGTAGAACTCGTCCACCATCGGCTCATTGGCATAATTCAGCGCCATTATTTCCATATCGTCCACTTGAAGTTCTTGAAACACAAAGTCGGCGTATTCCTTTAAATGGAAGAGATTGGTCCGCATAAGAACCAGACCTACCCGAAACCAGGGGTAGGGGGTCATATGGGTCCTGGCTTGGGAGAAAGCCTTGAGGTTTTTCACAACGGTGGAGAAATTCTTGTTGAGGTAAAGTCGTTGATACAAGTCCTCGGTGTGAGCATCGAAGCTGCATTTCAGCCAATCCACAACACCAGCGATGTTTTCCAGTTTTTCCGAGGTCAGCAGAGACGCATTGGTCGTGGGTCGGTAATAGACCCCATAACGTCGATAGAGGTCCATGAGCTCTTTGAATTTGGGAGACAAAAAGGGTTCACCGAGAAGCGTGCTCTCCGTGTACCGCATGGTCGGGAAGACTTCCTCTGCTAACCTCTCAACATCGTCCCATTCCCACTCCGGGAAATTTGCAGCCGAAAAATTGGGTCCTCGGTCCAGTTTTGAGTATGCGCATTTCTTGCACGTATAATTGCATCGCCAAGATAACTCGAAGGTACAACGTGGCGGCAAGGCCGTCAGGACAGTTTTTTTGGCTTTGATTTCTCCAAGAAGCTGCCTCTCATTGGCCTCTTTCAATTCTGAGTAAGGTCTTGGCATTCAAGAATCTCCTCGAAAAGCAAGTTAGCTTTCCAGAAATCCGCCGAATTTCAAATTGCTTTCGGGTTCACAGGTGTATCCTAGGTCCGTCGCTGCGCTGTTTGGCAGCATAGCGATGCGAATTCAATTTTGACTTCAGGCGAACACGTTGACCGCTGTCGAGCGCTCACGCATTCCCGGGATCCGATTCGGCCAACCTGATGTGCCGTCGTCGAAGCTCCCTTAAATGTCTATCACCGTACCGAACGAAAATTTCTCAACCCAAAGTCAT